>JACQJE010000057.1 GCA_016205125.1 Deltaproteobacteria bacterium
GAATCTTTACTTCGCCCACTTTTTTCCCGTCTCATCTGGAATAAATACAAGCTGCCAAGCCTCTTTCTTTTGATCCGTATAATTGGCCAGATCCATTGCCTTTTCCGCCACGGGCTGGAGCGGATTTGCTTCGTGCGCAGATCAGGCTTCGAATTTTCATGATGAAGACAATATCAGCCAAGGAAATCTATGGCAAGATATGACGTGGCTGGCGATAGCCCAAAATTTTTTGCAAGAAACAAATCGTATTACAGAGAGCTGTGGCATGCCGATCACTGACCGTCAATCGCAAAGTCTGGATCAAGGAATCGTCTCTCCTTCAAAATCCTTTGCAATCACAGAATCTTCCTTGAGATGAACGACAACGGTGCCAGACGACTCTGTCATGAGCAGGGGGATTTTAGCCAGGCGGTATCGCGCGACCGCCCTTGGAGCGGGATGCCCATAGCGATTCTCCAGCCCGACAGAACAGACCGCAACCTTCGGCTCTACTGCGCGAAGAAAATCGATGGAACTTGAATACCCGCTTCCATGGTGCGGCACCTTGAGAAGATCAGCGCGGAGATTCCCCCGGACAAAATGGAACTCTTTGAGTATCGCATCTTCTACATTTTCACCGATATCACCCGTGAGAAGAGCCGCACGATTTCCATCCGTCAGTTTCAATACCAGTGATCGATCATTAGCGTGATCCGGCTCTGTCGTTTTGCGCACCAGAAGCGAGAGGGGCGGCCAAATCACCTCGACAGAAGCTCTCCCGATCCGCTCTGGCCGAAGACGATTATGAAGAAGATAGATTGGAATCTCCCTCTCCTCCACCGCTCTGAGCCAATCGTAAAAGTGTTCTTTCGCGTCCCGCCATTGCGCCAGCCAAACTTCTTTCACCCCGACCCCCTGCACCACAGAGAGGAGACCTCCGAGATGATCAAGATCTGTATGTGTCAATACAAGATAATCGATGCTCTTTCTCCGCTTATGGCGGAGATAAGGGAGAACGACTGTTTTGCCGAGATCAAAAGCGCTTTCTTTCTGCCATCCTCGCGTCCCCCCGTCGACAAGCATCGTTTTTCCGCCAGGAAACTCAATCAGAATGGAATCGCCCTGCCCGACATCGAGAAACGAAAAAACGAGATGCCGCGGATGCAGTTTGCAATACCAATACGCGAGATCGAAGGCGATGCCCAGGACCACAATGATCATCAAAAACTTCCCGACTCGTTTTGCCAGCGGCAGTCGGAAAAACTCACCCGAAGCAGTATACTCGAACTTCACGCTGGAGCGGGAGGTCGATTTGGAAATGCTGGGCCGCTTTGATGCATAGATGTAGAGAAGAACTCCTATCGCCAAATAATAGAGCCATAATTCAAATAGAGTTGGCGGAAAGATCTGAAGGTGAGCATAAGGAACTTCCGAAAGAGCGCGGCAAATAAAAGCCATGACTTCCCAGACCCGATCTGCACCCCTGAGCAGGAGATGCGAGAGGTCTTCTAATGGCGCCGTTGCCACTCCCGCCGCCAGAAACGGAAAGAGAAGGAGAGAGATCAGGGGTGTAATGAGAAGGTTGGCGAGGGGAGCCACAAGAGAAATTCGATGAAAGTGATAAGCCAAGATGGGAACCGTCGCCAGATAAGCGGCCGCTGTCGTCACGCCTAATTTTGAATACCACCTCACTGGCGCAAGGACGCGATGCCCAATGTAAATTCCGATCAGCGCGGAAAAAGTGAGCTGATAAGAAGCCCCTTCGGCTGAATGGGGATAGTAAAACGCCGTCAGGAAAGCGGTGACAAGCAGGAGAAAAGCAAAAGAGACGCGCCGTCCGGCAAGGATACAGCCGAAAAATAAGAGGCTTGCCAAAAAAGCGCGTCCAGTCGGAACACCCGTGGGGCAGAGGGCGAGAAACAGCGTCACTCCCATTAAGGAAAAGAGAGCAGTGCACCCTGCCAGATTGATGCGCTGGAGCGCAGGAAAGAGGAGCGCAAACCTTCGCGCAGAGGCGAGAAAGAAAAGGCCAATGAGCCCAAAGTGCCAGCCGGAAACAACAAAAATATGGATCGTCCCTGTCGCAATCAGAATCTCGCTGAACTCTTTGGAAAATCCCGATGTATCTCCCAGGACCAATGCCCGATAAACGTATCCATAGGGAGATTTGAAAAAAATCAAAGAGAGCTTTGAGTGAAGAAAGTGGATTCCCCGCTGGACACGATCATATCCCTGCGCCCATGCACTCCCTTGAGAACGAGAGCGTCTCGTGAGGCTCGAAGAGTCGAAGTGCATCACCGCATCGATCTTCTTTTCTGCAAACCATCTCTTCCACGAGAAAACGCCCGGCACACGATAATCCCGAGGAAGGGAGATTTTTCCTGACAGAGCAATCCGTTCCCCTGGTTCGAGCGATGGGAATTCCCCCTCTTCCCGACGTGAAGGATGTCCCCTCACCCATCCCCGGGTGGAAAAACTCTTCCGCGCGGTTGAGAGGGAATCCACCTCGATCAGGAGCATCTTTCTTTTCGGATCGCTCTCCCCCACGCGCCCTTTGACAGTAGCGGCCACCGGAGATCCATCAGGAGAGAGAAGAGGGATCAGGACGGACAGGGACAGCATTGTCCCCAGGCCATGTCGAAAGCTCCAGAGCGAAAAAGCAATAAGAGTATAGGTGAAGAGGTAGCGAATCACACGTTTCCTGCTCCGAGTCGAAAAACAGTCATTCAGCGGCTTAGATACGACCTTTTCAGGGATGGTTTCACAGGCCCTGGAGAGGCCCGCATGATTCACTGCGTAAAGCAAAGAACATGCCAAGCAGAGGTAACAGCCTTTAAAAATTGGAAGATTAAAAAAAGAAGGGCAAGAGAGGATCATCGGCAGAGGCGGGGTGTCCGAAATCCGGACAGGAAAGGGACTGCTTTTCGGACAATCTACTTTAATTGAGCAAGCGCTTCTTTGATTCGACCCAAACCCTCTTTCAATACTTTCCGGTCTGCCGCGTAGGAGATGCGAATATGGTCCGGGCCCCCAAAGGGATCCCCTGAAATAACGGCCACGCCGGCCTCATGAAGAAGATACTCACAAAGATCGAGCGAAGAAAGGATCTTCTTCCTGGAGCGGCGCCACTCCATGCCGAAAAATTCACTGCATTTCGGGAAGAAGTAGAAAGCGCCCCCGGGTTTGATACAGCGTATTCCCGGAATCTCTTTCAGGAGTGCGTATCCGAAATTGCGGCGCACCTCGAATTCTTCCTTCATTCTCCGCACCTCTTTCTCTCCATTCTTCAGTGCAAACAGACTTGCCATCTGCGCGATGGAGTTGGCGCCGCTGGTCACCTGACTCTGCACTGAAATCATTGCAGAAATGATTTCTCTCGGTCCCGCAGCGTAACCGATTCTCCAGCCAGTCATTGCGTAGCTCTTCGACATTCCGCCAATGGTAATGATGCGCGAAAAGATCTCGGGAGAAATCTCACCCATATGAACGGGCTTCCGGTTGTCATAGAGGAGTTGGCAATAGATATCGTCTGAAATAACAAGCAGACGCGGATGATCCATCATGACAGAGGCAAGAACTTCGAGAGCGGTTCGATCGTAAACCACACCTGTCGGATTGGAGGGACTGTTCAGAATGATCACTTTTGTTCTGGAGTTGATTTTTTCCTCCAGCTGTTCAGCAGTAAATCGATATTCCTCCTCTTCGCGCGTCCGAACCACGCGGACAATCCCCCCTAAGAATTCGACCTGCTGAGGATAGGTCACCCAGTATGGGGATATGAGAATGACTTCGTCTCCCGGATTGAGACAGACAGTCAGCGCATTAAAGACAGCCTGCTTCGCCCCACTGCTGATCATGACATGGGAAGGCTCATAAGGGAGACCAAAATAACTTCGCAAGAATTCAGCCGCCGCTTCTCTCAACGGCATAAACCCAGCGACCGGAGAATATTTTGTGAATCCCTTTTCCATCGCCTCCTCTGCCGCCTGGCAGATACTGCGCGGAGTGATAAAATCAGGCTCCCCCACCCCAAGATCGATGACCTCTACCCCTTTTGCCTTCAAGGCCATCACCTGATCCGCGACCTCCAGAGTTGCTGAGGGCTGTAGTCTTTGCACTCTCGACGAAATCAGGGAAACTTCTTCTTCCATAGCCACTCCTTTTTGATCGCGACAACCGATATCCTATCGTGCCACAATTTATCGCGTTTGACAGCAGTAACTTGAAATGCTGAGATATTTTTTACGATGAATACCCAAACCTCTTCGCGGCGACACCTCTATTTAATCAATCGCCCTCTTCAGATCAAAATCATAATCATTCTACTGCTCCTCGGCGGACTCACCACTCTCTGGGTCGGCGGAATGATTTACCAGACCCTTCGCGACATTTACTCCAGGATGGCTGCGATCCACCTCCATCTCAATCCTGAATTCATCAACTTTCTCTATTCTGCCAGGAAAGCGGTCCTCCTCTGCTGGACAGCGACGTTTGTCGGCACCGTTCTCCTCCTCTGGAGAGTCGGTCTCTTCGCAAGTCATCGAATCGCCGGCCCCCTCTACGCGTTAAAACGAAATCTCGCTCTTGCAGCAAAAGCCATTCCGGGAAATCCTCCCTTTCTTTCCATTCGCAAAAGAGATGAATTCCATGCTCTAAAAGACGCTTTCAATCAGGCGCTTGAGACATGTGATAGAAGAGAAGTCGATGCGAGAATGAGACTCAAAACCATTCGGGACCAGATCGCTGAATTCCAACGAAGACACAAAATCGATGACCGCTCTTCTTCCCTCCTCGCCGAGATGGCTCGTCGGATAGATAGACATCTCTCTTGACAGCTTCTCCACGCAAAACATCGTTTCTGTCATTCCTTTCACCGCCCAGCACAGCGAACCGCCGGACAATATTACCGCTCGGGCCTTTTTGCTTGCATTTCTGAAGGAAA
>JACQJE010000058.1 GCA_016205125.1 Deltaproteobacteria bacterium
ATGTCATCGAAAGTTAAGCCGACTCAAGTTGGGCCATACACCATCGGGCCAGGTCATCCCCTCGTGCTGATTGCAGGCCCCTGTGTGATTGAATCGCGGGATCTGGTGCTGGAAGTGGCAGGGGTGTTGAAAGAGCTCAAAGAGCAATTCAACCTTCCCATTATTTTCAAGTCGTCCTTCGATAAAGCCAATCGCTCCTCGATTGATTCTTTCCGGGGACCGGGTTTGGAGAAAGGATTGGAGATCCTTGCAGAGGTCAAGGAAAAGAGCGGGCTCCCTTTAACGACAGACATTCATGAGCCGGCGCAGGCAGAACCTGCGGCGAAGGTGGTTGACCTCCTTCAAATCCCCGCTTTTCTCTGCCGGCAGACAGACCTTCTGATTGCGGCGGCAAAGACCGGCCTCCCGGTGAGTGTCAAGAAAGGGCAGTTTATGGCCCCCTGGGATATGGGGAATGTCGTCGAGAAGCTTCGCGCCAGTGGATGCGAAGCGATTATTCTCATGGAGCGGGGAGCCAGCTTTGGTTATGGCAATCTCGTAGTCGATATGACCTCTCTTGGGATGATGCGTCAATTGGGTGTTCCAGTCATCTTTGATGGAACGCACAGCGTCCAGCTCCCTGGAGCGCTTGGCAAAAGCACAGGAGGGAGGCGGGAGTATGTGCCCCTCCTTTCACGATCGGCAGTTGCGGCGGGTGTCGATGGCCTCTTCTGGGAAGTACATCCAGATCCGGAAAGCGCACTGAGCGACGGGAGCAACAGCCTGAAGCTTTCCGATCTTCCGACCCTGATTCCGACCATGGTAGAGATTGACACGTTTGTGAAAAGGAACGGATTAGACAGATGAAAGAGAGAGCTGGATTCACCCTGTTCTTGTTCGAGCGAGGCCGCAGGCCGAGTCGAGAACCAAAAGTTCGCTTCTCGACTTCGCTCACCCGCAGGGTGAGCTCCGCTCGAAGAATAATTGGGTAACTTTCAGTAGATGCATAATCAATCTCTATTTTGTTTGTAAATTTATGGGGTCGATTTTGGAGAGAGAAGAGATCCTGAAAGCAAGGGAGGTTTTGGCGATTGAGGCGTCTGCCTTGGGAGAAGTGGCGGAGCGGATTGATGCGTCTTTTTCGCGGGCGGTCGATCTGATTGTGCGACTGACTGATCCGACAGAGAAAAGGGGGCATCTCATTGTCATGGGAGTCGGAAAATCGGGACTCATCGGCCGGAAGATTGCGGCGACTTTTGCAAGTACAGGCACCCCCTCCTTTTTTGTTCACCCGACAGAAGCTTTACATGGAGACCTCGGAATGGTGAGTGAGGGGGATGTCGTGTTGGCTCTTTCCAACAGTGGAGAGGTGGAGGAGCTGACTGCTCTCATCCCCACTTTAAAAATGCGGCGCATCCCTTTGATCGTCATGACAGGAAATCCGCGTTCCACGCTGGCAAAACAGGGGGATGTCATTCTCAATGTGGCGGTTTCCAAAGAAGCATGCCCATTAAGGCTCGCCCCAACGGCGAGCACAACGGCTGCATTAGCGATGGGTGATGCCCTCGCGATGGTTTTGATGGAAAAAAGAGGTTTTACTCGCGAGGAATATGCGCGCCTCCACCCCGGGGGAAAGCTCGGGAGCCGACTCAAAAAGGTCGCTGATCTCATGCTCACAGGGGATCGCATCCCCGTTGTCTCCGAAGAGACACCGATGGCGCAAGTTTTATTTGAAATCAGCTCGAAGCGGCTTGGAGTGACAGCCGTGCTCGATCAAAAGAATCAGCTTGCGGGGGTGATCACCGATGGAGACATTCGGCGATGGCTGGAGCGAAAAGGGGATATTCACGCCAGCGCTGCCAGAGACGCGATGACGCCCTCCCCCAAGACGATCACACCGGAAGTTTATGCCGGCGAGGCTCTCAATCTCATGGAGTCGTACGCCATCACATCCTTTCTTGTGGTCTCCCCAGAGAAGAGCGGAGAGTTGATCGGCATCATTCACATGCACGATCTGATCGCCGCAAAGGTCGCATAGCCTTGCCTTCAGACGAACGATTGATGGTGATAGTGAGTTCCAGCCCCTCTTCTGAAGCGCTGATCCAAAAAGCTCATCAACTTGCACGACACGCGCAAATCCCATGGCTCGCTCTCTACGTAGATACAGCACAAATACTCCGCGATGAGGATCAAAATCGCCTCATGAATCACTTACAAATGGCTCGTGAACTGGGAGCAGAAGTGGTCACGACGCAAGATATAGATCGAGTCGCGGCTATCCAAAGAATCGCCAGGGAAAAAAATATCAGTCAAATGGTCATTGGGAGATCCAATAAATCGTTTTTTAAAAAGAATTCTCTTCTTGACCGTTTGATTAGAGAGACACGAGATATCGATATCCATGTCATCAAGCAAGATCCTTGTTTGGAACGCCAGAGGATATTCTCTTTTTATGCAAAATGGCCTGTTTATTTTAAAACTATTCTTTACGTGCTCGCCGTTGCTCTATTAAATCGGTTCTTGACTCCATTACTCGGCTACCAGGCTGTTGGCTTTGTTTTCTTAGTCGCTGTGATTGGTTTGAGTCTCTTTGTGACATTGGGGCCAACCTTGGTAGCGGCAACACTTTGTGCCACAATGTGGAATTTTCTTTTCATTCCTCCTGTCGGAACTTTTCGCATCGCAGCCCCGGAAGATATCATGATGTTTATTACTTATTTTATTGTTTCCCTTGCTACAGGTGTGTTTACTTACCGCCTCACTCACTATCAAAGAATATTGCGCAAGCGAGAAGAAAGCACTAACACACTTTATGAGATCTTGACCGCTATGACTGTCGCTCAAGGGGTAGAAGCTGTGGTAAAAATCGCGCTTCAGCGAATCACGGAGCTGTTTAATGGAGCATGCTGTGTTTTCACAGTACAAAGTGAAACATTAACAGACATCCCTTCTCACGGCTCTATGCTTCTCAGAGATACTGACAGATCCCTGGCGGCATTGTCTTTTGAAAATGCCTGCTCAGCAGGGTGGTCCACAGAAATACTCCCATTGTCCCAATCGATGGCGATATGTCTTAAACTGGGAGAGCGAAAACAGGGTGTGCTGCTTTTTCGTCCGGAAACGAAGAGACGTTTGTCGCCAGAGCAAGTGAACATGCTTTTTGTTATTTCGAATCAGATTGCTGTCGCATTAGCCAAAAATGAGTTTGATGAGGAAGTGAGGAAGATACAAATCCTGCAGGAGTCTGAAAAACTTCACAATGTTTTGCTCAGATGCATCTCCCATGACTTGCGAACGCCTTTGACAACGATCTTAGGAGCTTCAACGGCACTCCAGGAAGATCGAACCGCCGATAACCAGGAATCGCGGCATGCATTAATAAAGGAGATCATTGATGCATCGGATCGTCTGAATCATACCTTGGAAAATCTCCTTGATATGACGAGATTGGAATCTGGCATGATGAAGCTCAAGATGGAATGGTTTGACTTTTCGGAATTGATAGAGGATGCACTGGAGCGCCTCAAGAAACCCCTCACTCAACATGAACTTTTATGTCTGAGGCCTCCCAATCCAATATATGTGGAAGGTGACTATCAATTTTTAGAACATGCCATTTCCAATTTGATTCTTAATGCGATTCAATATTCTCCCCGGAAGTCAAAAATTGAACTGAGATTAATCGATCAGCTCGATTCTCTATTTTTCAGCATAAAGGATGAAGGACCTGGGATCCCTTTAGATTGCAGAGAGAAGATTTTCGATAAGTTCTATCGGATTCCGGGAAGTCCGACAGGCGGGATGGGATTAGGTCTCGCTATTGCAAAGAGCATCATTGAAACACACAGGGGATTCATCTCTGTCGGTGAATCTGAAAAGGGAGCGGAATTCATTGTCAAAATCCCTCTCAAGGATATTCCACAACAAGTCCGATCGACACCTCTATGAATATGAAAAAACGTCTTTTAGTGATTGATGACGAATCTGCAATCAGAAAATTCCTGCGAATCAGCCTGGAATCGCACGGTTATAGTATCGCTGAAGCGAGTTTGGGCAAAGAAGGCCTTTTGCAAGCGACTTTTTTTAAACCTGATGTTGTGATCCTCGATCTGAGTCTCCCAGACATAGACGGTACAGAAGTCCTGATGAGATTAAGAGAGTGGACTCAATCTCCGATCATAGTCTTAACAGTCAGAGATGGCGAAGAAGACAAGGTAAAAGTCCTGGATGCAGGTGCTGATGATTATATGACCAAACCCTTTAGTGTCTTGGAACTGTTGGCTCGTCTCAGAGTGGCGGAGCGACATGCATTGGGAAGTAAGGAATCGATCTCTCTTTTTCAAAACGGTCCTCTCGAGGTCGATTTAATCGGCCGAATCGTGAAAATAGGCGGGGGCGAGATCCATCTTACGGCGACGGAATATAATATCTTAAAGTTACTGATCGATCATGCCGGTAAAGTTGTGACCCATCATCAACTCTTGAAACAGGTCTGGGGAGATTACAGCCTTTTACACACTCAATACGTTCGCGTTTACGTCGGACACTTGAGAAAGAAACTCCGATCTTCACAGGATGCATCTCACTTAATCGTCACAGAACCAGGCGTCGGTTATCGTCTCCGCTTGTATCCGTAAACGACTTTTCCTAACCGACAAACACTTCGGCTTCTGCATACTGAAATTTTCCTTTTTTCCGCTTTTCAAGCAGGGCAAATCCAAAGGTCAATGGTCCCACCCGACCAATAAACATGCCGATTATTAGACAGAGTTTGCCAACCGTAGAGAGCTGGGACGTAATGCCGAGTGACAATCCTGTATTGGACCAGGCAGAGATCGTTTCGAAGAAGAGCTGTAGAAAAGAGGCATCTTCTGTGATCGTCAGAAGGAGAGTGCTCATTCCAATAACGGTGGAAAAACAGAAGAGGATCATGAGGGATTTGAAGATGATCTCTTCAGGTATTTTTCTATGAAAAACATTGACATCGCTTCTGCCGGCTAATTTTGCGAATGTCGCAATCACAATCATCGCCATTGTGGTTGTCTTCAGCCCCCCACCCGTTCCCCCCGGAGAGGCTCCCATAAACATTAATGCTATGAGTAGCACCAGATTTCCGACATGCATTGCAGAAATATCGATCGTGTTAAACCCATCGGTGGTTGAAGCAGAAACGGCTTGAAAGAGAGATGCTTTGAATTGATCTGCGTTGCCAAAAAAATGAGAGGGGTCTTCCAAAAAAAAGAGGGTGGCTGTTCCAACCAGATACACGGCTGCTGAAACCCAAATTGCCAATTTGGTATGGACGGCGAGACGATAGTGAAAACTCCTTCTCAAATAGCTCTTTAATTTTGTATAAAGATCTAAAAGGACAAAAAAGCCGATCCCCCCGCAGATCGAAAGAATTGTGATGATGAGATTCATCGGAACGCTCTCTCTGTAGGCCATAAAGCTGGTAGAAAAAAGAGAGAAACCTGCCGTACAGAAAGCCGATATCGAGTGAAAAGTTCCCAGCCAAATCGCATGCTTCAGAGGGTAGAATTGCGACCAGTACCACGCAAGTGCAGAGGCTCCGACAAATTCGAACAACAGCGTAAATAATAATACCGCTTTAAAAAAACGATAGAAATCCTGGCCATGCGCACCTACGATTGATTCCCTCGCAACGAGACGATGTAAAACAGATGTTCTTCTCCCCACAAAAAGAATCAGAATGACGAAAAAAGTCATATGGGAGAGCCCGCCAATCTGAAAATCAATCAGAATGAGAATCTGTCCAAAAAGTGAGTAATAATTTCCGATATCAACGACTGTTAAGCCTGTAGTGCTGATTCCGGATGTGGCGGTAAACAAAGCATCGATAAAGGGTTGAGAGATGTGCTGGGAGGATGCGCTTGGCAAAGTCAGAAGAGACGCGATGACCCATACAATTGTCGCATAGCCAATCACTAACCACTGGATGGGGGAAAACCGTCTCAGTACGTTCGTCCATGCTTTAAGGAGAATACTTAATATGAAAAACACCCTTCTCCATC
>JACQJE010000059.1 GCA_016205125.1 Deltaproteobacteria bacterium
CGGAAACTGGCAATATCCTAAGCCAGACTTCGTTGCCACCCCCAAAGATCGAAAGATCTTTGGAGGCCCCATCTGACGATCATAGGGGTCCCCACACGACAAGTCGTGTGGGGTGGTTTTCCTCCTCGACGTACAGGTGAAAGTACGCCTGCGTCGTCAAACTGTCTGCCGCCTTGTCTGGCTTGCATCTTGGCAGTTTTCCAAAAAATCTTTGTCTATTTTTGGAGAGGGAGGGCCTTGAGGGGATTTTGGAGGGTGGAGCGATGAGACCGGGTAGACTGATCATTAAGGGGGGCTGCAGGCCTGTCGGGAAAGTTGAAATCAGCGGCGCGAAGAACGCCGCGCTTCCCCTTTTGATGGCGACGCTTCTTGCAAAGGGAGAACATCGGATCTCTAACGTTCCGGATGTGACGGATGTCCATACTGCGAAAAAATTACTCGAAGTTTTGGGAGCGAAAGCGACTTTTTCAGATCAGACAATGACGATCGACACGACGGCTCTTTCTCAGACAAAAGCGCCGGACGAGATTGTCAGACAGATGAGGGCATCGATTCTCGCCTTGGGTCCTCTGCTGGCGCGGTTTGGAGAGGCAGAAGCGGCTATGCCGGGGGGATGCGCGATTGGAGAGAGGCCTGTCAATATTCATCTCGATGGTTTGTCAGCCCTTGGCGCGATGATTGGGGTGGAGAAGGGGTATATTCGCGCAAAGGCGAATCGTCTCGCTGGAGCGCGCATTCGCCTCGACTTTCCGACTGTGACTGGAACTGAAAATTTGATGATGGCCGCTACCCTCGCCAGAGGAAAAACCATTATTGAAAATGCCGCTCAGGAACCAGAAATTGTCGATCTCTCCTCCGCTCTTAATGCGATGGGCGCCCAGATCTCTGGCGCCGGGACGGAGCAAATTAAAATTGAAGGGGTGAGGGAACTGCACCCCTTGCAGGACTACGAGGTGATGGGTGATCGCGTCGAAGCGGGTACCTTTCTGATTGCGGCGGCGGCAACGCGGGGTGATCTCCTCCTTGAACGCGCGAATTCGGAGTATCTCATTGCCACGACAGCCCTCCTGCGCCAGGCGGGCGCTGTAATTGAAGCGGATCCTGCGGCAAGGACGATTCGCGTCAAAGGTCCAGAGCGCCTGAAGAGCATTCATGTGGTGACTGCCCCCTATCCTGGTTTTCCAACAGACCTGCAGGCTCAGATGATGGCCGCAGTAACGACGGCCAATGGCAGAAGTACGATCCGGGAAGAGATTTTTGAGAATAGATTAATGCAGGTGAAAGAGATGCAAAAGATGGGAGCAGCGATTACCGTGAGAGGGAATATGGCTGAGGTCAATGGGCTCGCTTCCTCCCTGAGAGGATCTGAAGTGAGAGCGATGGATTTGCGCGCGAGCGCCTCATTGATCATTCTTGGAATGATGGCTGAGGGGACAACGGAGATTACGGGAATCGAACACCTCGATCGCGGTTATGAGAGGATTGAACAGAAGCTTGCCGCAGTGGGTGTCGATATTTCCAGGCTGGACATTTCCTAGACATTTTTCGGAGCCAGTGCTATAGGAGCAACATGGGTGTTTTTGGCGGTGGCAAGATCTTAGACAGCTTGGTATTTTTTACACATTTCGCATAAAAGGGAAGGTGATTGCATGTCTGGTATCAGAATAAGAGAGGGGGAGCCTTTTGAGATCGCTCTGAAGCGCTTCAAAAAACAGTGCGAAAAAGCCGGCATTCTCTCAGAGATCAGAAAGCGGGAGCATTATGAAAAGCCGAGCATCCGGAAGAAGAAAAAGGAAGCAGCGGCAAGGAAGCGCGCTTTAAAAAAGTTCAGAAAATTTACGGAAAGATAAGCATTGAGTTCCCAGTCCGCGAACCTATTAGATAAAATCAACAAGGATATGATCGCAGCTCAGAAAAGCGGTAATAAAGTCCGTCTTTCTGTGCTTCGGATGCTGCGCGCGTCCTTGAAAAATAGAGAGATTGAAAAACGAACCCTTCCCAATCAGCCGCTATTGACCGAGGAGGATGTTTTAAAAGTGATCTCCCAGCTCGTGAAACAGCGGCGGGAATCGATTGAGATGTTTGAAAAAGGAGGCCGATTGGAGTTAGCCAGCAATGAGAAAGCTGAAGCGGGGATTCTGGAAGAGTATCTGCCCAAGCAGTTGAATGAAGAAGAGATCAATAAAATCATTGATGAGACTCTGCGGGAATTGAGTTCCTCTGGCCCCGTTGACATTGGAAGAGTCATGAAGGCGCTAATGCCGCGTGTGGCTGGCCGCGCCGATGGCAAGGTTGTCAATCAGTTGGTGAGGGCTAAACTCAGTGGCAGCACTTCATGAGATCACTCCTGATTTTCTCCAGCAGCTAAAAGACAAAGTTCATATCGTCGATATTATCTCAGAATATGTCCCGCTTCGCCAGGCAGGACACGATTTCAAAGGACTCTGCCCCTTTCATTCAGAGAAAACACCCTCGTTTGTTGTGAGTAGCGACAAACAGCTTTATCATTGCTTTGGCTGTAAAGCGGGAGGGGATGTCATCGCCTTTGTTCAGCAATATGAGCAGGTTTCCTTTCCCGAAGCGGTTGCTCTTCTTGCGGGCCGGGTCGGACTTGAGCTCCCCCGGAAGGGGGAGTCCGAGGGGCGCTCCAGCCATACCAGGCAAAGGGACTCTCAGGGGAATCAAAGGTTTTCACGGGATCTCCTCTACCGAATCAATGCCTTTGCCGGACAATATTTTCAGAAAAATCTCCATTCGGCTGAGGGGCGAAAGGTTCTTGACTACCTCGTCTCGAGGGGGATTCATCCAAAAACGATTCGCCAATTCCAGCTCGGTTTTGCTTCTCCATCATGGGATGATTTTTTAAAACTTTGCGCCTCCAGGCGGATCCCTTTGGAACTCCCGGCTTGCGTTGGCTTGTTGATCGAAAAAAGAAGCGAGTCTGACCAGCGCCAGAAAAAAGGTGCGGATTACTATGATCGTTTTCGCAACAGAGTCATGTTTCCCATTTATGATCTGAGAAGAAAAGGAGTTGGTTTTGGGGGGAGAACGCTGGGGAGCGATTCTGCCAAGTATCTGAATAGTCCGGAATCGGAAATTTTCAACAAAAGCTCTCTTCTCTACGGCCTTTCTGACGCGAGAAATGGCATGCGGGATCATCAGTGTGCCATTGTGGTGGAAGGCTATGTCGACTGGCTGATGATGTGGCAGGCTGGTTTCACAAATGTGGCAGCCACGATGGGAACTGCGCTGACGGAAGAGCACATTAAACTCCTTAAGAGAATGATCCATTCTGTCATTTTGATGTTTGATGGAGATGAGGCAGGGGTGCAGGCTGCAGACAGAAGTCTCTTTCTCTGCCTTTCTGCTGGCCTCGATGTGAAAATCAGTATTTTACCAAAAGGGTCGGATCCGGCCAGCTTCCTGGTTGAGCAAAGTATTCCGGCGATGAAGAGCATTATAGAAGGGGCGGAACATCCCATTGATTTTCGCTTGAGACACTTTTTGGAAAAGAGAGACCCGTCGCTCCAGGCGCGGCTTCGTGCGGTTGAGGGGGTTGCTCCTCTGATCATGAGTATTCCCGAAAAAGTGGAACGAGACTTGCATATTCACAAGGTTTCGGAAAAGGTTGGTTTGGACGAAGGAACAGTGGCTCAATATTGCCTGCAGGCTGGGAGGGAGGAGAGACTACATAAATCTCCCCCTGCGGAGCAGAAGAGAGGTTTCAATACCGATGTCCTTGACCGCTATGCGTCGAGCGAGAAGCTTCTTGTTCAGCTCATGCTGGTGGACGAGGGGGTGAGACTCCTTGTCATACAGGAGGGGATTGTCAATCAGTTTAGTCACGAAAAATTGGGTCTAATTGGCAAATATATTATTGAAAAAGTTAGAGAAAATGCTAAAGTGTCGGAAACCGAGTCAGTCAGCTTGCCCCCCAATTTTGCCTCACGTATGATGAGCGAATTGGGTGGCAGAGATTTGGAGATCGCGTCCATTCTGTCGGAGATTGCAATCGAACCCCTTCCTCCGGGGAATCTCCAGCAGATTGCGCGTGATTGTCTGGAACGTATTCGGAAAGATTCAGCAAAAGAAACGGCGCGCCTTTTGCGCCAGCGTCTGCTCGATGCGGAGCGCGAAGGGAAAGATACGGCAGAAATTATCGATTTGTTAAAGAAATATCAGGATTTGGTCCAACCCGCTCTCAAGCGGTAAGAGGGTCCAAAATCCACCTACCTTCAGTCGCAAAACCGCAGATCCACCAGCGACGA
>JACQJE010000014.1 GCA_016205125.1 Deltaproteobacteria bacterium
GTCAATAGGATTGTCTTCATCTTTACCCTCCTTAGTAGAAAAAATCTGCTCATTGATTAAATGATACTCTAAATAGAAGAGAAAAAATAGGGACAGACCTCAATTTTCCATTTTTGCTTGACAATTCGGAGGACCCTCCCCATAATGACTTTCAATTGAAAAAGGGTCAAGTCCAATGCAAGGATGGAAATTTAGAAAAGTCATTCGCTGTTTAGTCTGCGCGGCTCTTTTGGTTTTTCCGATCAGCCTCTCTGTCCTCTGTCCTGATCTTTCCTTTGCAGTTCAGAACGAAACGCGGCACGAAGCAGATCTTCACTGTGCTTCTGCACTACCTTCAGGCCAGCAGGGCCAAGAAACTGACCGATCAGAGGGTCGCTGTCTCATTCATTGCGCTCTTCTTTCATCGATCCCCTCTTCACCTGGGGGGAACGTCGATCGCGTTTCGGCAGATTCTTTTGCCATCGATCTTCCTCTTCCGAGTCAGTTGCTTCTTTCAAACAGCTCACATTTACCGATCCTTTCTCACTACGAATGCGAACCCAAAACCATCCCAATTTATCTCTCTTCCTGCTCTTTTCTGCTCTGATTTTTTTCAGATTTTAAGTTGCGCTTTTGTACGATAGAAATCGTTTTAAACTCGTTTAAAAAAAATGATTAGGAGTTGAGTCATGAAAAATATCAAATGGACATTATTCGCGATCTTCTTTCTTACCTATGCACCACGGGGTTCTGATGCCTCAGTCACCCATGATGGGGGAGACTTCATATTGAAGTCAGAGATACACTATTCATGGGAGTCCCCCTTTGAGGCTGAAGGTGAGCTCAGATGTGAGCATTGTGACCTGGGAGTTAGCGACAAATGCCAATTTCAGCTCACTGAATCTGAGACAGGAGAGGTCTTTCATTTAGAGACTTCGGAGAAGCTGGCGGCACTTTACCATGAAGGACAAAAAGAGATCTTCGTGAAAGGAAAGCGCGTCGAAGGCCTCTTTTCAGACAGGCTGATTGTGGAGCATGCTCACATCGCCCAGAAAGAGGGTCTCACCCACAAAGGGGAGGACGCTTCTCAAAATTAAAAAGGGGATTCTTCGAATCCACCTCCGTTGCTATGGCGTTTCCAGGGGGCGTTTCTTTTGCCCCCTGGAAACGAAAAGTGTGCTAAACAGTAAAGAAAACAAAATGTTATCCGATAATATGAGAGGAGAAATACAAGGGATGTATGACGACAAGGAGGTTCTCCTCGTGAAACCATGGAAAACGCGCGCTTTGGCAAGGTTGTACCTTTTTCCAAAATCCACCCACCTTCAGTGCGACAGCCGAAGATCCACCGGCGACGAGGCGCGTGGAGGCGAGCGAAGTGGATGCTCCTTCACCTGCGCGAGCCGAAACCGAGCGGAGACTAATGGCGCAAAGCAAGGCAGGACACAGTGTTATGAGTCGGAGCGTCCGAGGAGACGGTGGATCGAGGTTTTTGCCATCCTCTTCCTCCTCATCTGGTCGAGTCGAGGGTCGGGTGAAGAGATTTCAGAGAAATTAGAGACACTCCACGCAGGCACCCCCACCCTAACCCTCCCCCATCAAGGGGGAGGGAATAATTTTTCCGAATCCATAAAGCTTGAAGATCTGATTCAGATCGCGCTTGAAAAAAACCCGGACGTTATTGCGGCACGCGAAGAGTGGGCTGCCGCTAAAAAGCGGGTCTGGATTGACACGGGACTCTCTGATCCGACGGCCGGTTACGACATCATGGGGGCGATGCGCGAAACGAGAGTGGGGCCGGAAAAGCACCGCTTCATGGTCGAACAGGAGATTCCCTTTCCATGGAAACTCTATGAAAAAGGAAAAATGGCATCTGAAGGGGCAAAGGCGGCGCACGCGCGCTACCGGGCTGTTGAAAGGGACGTGATCACCTCAATTAAAAGATTCTATTACGACCTCTATTTCACAGATGCATCGATTGCGGTCGTAGAAAAAGTCAAAGAAATTATGAAGCGCATTGAGCGCGTCGCCGCGGCACGCTATGCCAGCCTGACGGGGGGGCAGAGGGATGTCGTAAAAGCACAAATTGAAGTCGCTGTCAGTATTGAGAAGATTTACACCCTGCAGCAGATGCGGGAGAGTATTGTTGCGATGCTCAACGCACTCCTCGACCAACCCCCTCTGACCTCCATCGGGCGAGCGGTCGAGCCTGAAAAACCTGTTTTAAAAACGCCGTTGAGCGAACTGATTGATCTGGCTCTTCAGAATCGTCAGGAGATCCAGGAAATGGAAGCCCTGGTGGAAAAGAGCAGGCATGCAAAGAGGCTCGCCAAATGGAGTTATATTCCTGATTTGAAAGCCGGTTTTGAATACACCTGGGTCGATTCTGGAACGACCAGTGACCCGATGGATGGGAGGGATCAGTGGATGTTCCCGCTTCGGATCACGATTCCGCTCTGGCAGAACCGCATTATCCCGGAAATCCAGGAAGCCAGGCGCAATCTCCTCGCGACAGAGGCGAGGCTGGCGCGCGCAAAAAATCAGACCTACTTTGAAGTCAGGGACGCCTATTCCAAATTAGATGCGTCACTCAAGATGGCCACTCTGTACGAGACCTCTGTCATTCCGCAGGCCAAAATCGCTCTCTCATCGGATCAGGCTGGTTATGAGGCAGGAAAAGAGGAGTTCATCAATTTGCTCGATAGTGAGAGGATCTTTCTCAATGCACAGCTCTCTTATGTTCAATTTGTGACAGAGGCGCTCAAGAATAATGCAGATCTGGTCAGATCCACAGGACTCGATCTCGGCGTTCCGCGAAAATAAGGAGGGAATGTGTTCAATCTTAAATTAAAACGAAATTATCTTCTTGTCGGAGTGCTCTCCACTGCTCTTCTCAGCGGGGGCATCCTCCTTTTTTCTCAGTTGGAGTCGGGAAATCATCATCAACATCGTGCTCATCAGACGCTCTACTACTGCCCCATGCATCCAGACTATACAGCGGAAAAACCTGGAAACTGCCCCATCTGCAACATGACTCTCGTCAAAATGGAGCCATTGAGCCCCGTGGCCGCAAAAAACCCCTCGAAGAAATTGAAAGATGTCTGTTATCTCCACAAATGTCAATGTTCTCACTCCAAAAAGGGAACCTGTCCCATGATGATGATCGTGGCAAAAGAGGGGGAAAAGGTGAGCTGTCCCATCTGTGGAACGCATATTGCGGAGGCTGCTGAAACAGAGAAGAAAAAGAGGGAGCGGAAAATTCTCTTTTGGACCGATCCGATGATCCCCGGCTATAAATCGGACAAGCCGGGAAAATCTCCCATGGGGATGGACCTCATTCCAGTCTACAGTGGCGAGGGAGAGATTGGGGGAGAAGCCAAAGAAGCTGGAGAAAGCCCGGCAGGATATGCCCTAATCCATCTTTCACCTCAAAAACAACAGTTGATTGGAATGACAACAGCCCCTGCAGAAAAGCGCCGTCTTAAAAAAGTGATCCGCACCGTCGGAACAATCGCCCACGATCCTGATCTTTACCAGGCAGAAGCGGAATATATTCAAGCTTTAGACACCCTCAAGAAAGCGAGGGGGGGAGGAATTTCTGAAATCGTGGAACAGGCACAGCGACTCGTTGAGGCCACAGAGATCCGCCTGCGGCACATGGGGCTGAGCGAAACCATGATCCAGGAAATTGCGCAGAGAGCAGAGCCGGAAAAGAGTCTCATTGTGCATGCCCCCGGCCACCCGGTCTGGGTCTACGCGAAAATTTATGAGTACGAACTCCCCGACGTCAAAGTGGGACAAGTTGCAGTCATAGAGATCCCTTCTCTCCCTGGAACCACCTTAAAGGGGGAAATCCGCGCCATCGATACGGTGGTCGATCCGGCAACCCGAACGACACGTATCCGCGCCCGCCTTCTCAGCGCGCCTGAGGCCGTCAGACCAGACATGTATATCAATGTCGTCATCGACATCGATGTGGGAGAAGTCCTCACGATTCCTGGAGAAGCGCTCTTCGATACCGGAACGAAGAGCATCGTCTTTGTCGCGAAAGAAAAGGGGTTGTTTGAACCTCGTGAAGTGGTCGTCGGAACGAGAACGGACGAATTTTACGAAATCAAAAGCGGGATTGCTCCGGGTGAACACGTTGTCACCAGCGGGAATTTCCTAATCGACTCCGAGAGCCGGCTGAAAGGCGCGCTTCAAAAGGGAAAAGGGGGAGGTGAGCCTCATGTCCACTGATCCCGGGAAGAGAAAAGAGGGGTTTATTGAGCGCGTCATCGAATTTTCAGCAAAGAACAAGTTTCTGATTCTGATTTTTGTCGCGCTTGCGATGGCCGCGGCGTTCTGGTCGATCAAAAATATTCCGCTCGACGCCCTGCCGGACCTCTCTGACACACAGGTGATTATCTATTCCCGCTGGGACCGGAGCCCGGATATTATTGAAGATCAGGTGACCTACCCCATCGTCACTGCACTGCTCGGCGCACCTAAAGTGAAAGCGATTCGCGGTTTTTCCGATTTCGGTTTCTCCTATGTCTATGTCATTTTTAAAGACGGGACAGATATCTACTGGGCCAGAAGCCGGACTCTCGAATACCTGAGCAAGATTATTCCCCGCCTTCCCCAGGGGGTCCAGACGGAATTGGGGCCCGATGCCACAGGTGTCGGATGGGTTTTTCAATATGCGCTCGTCGACAAGAGCGGCAGGCACAACTTGCAGGAGATTCGCTCTTTCCAGGACTGGTACCTCCGCTATCATCTCCAGAGTGTGCCGGGTGTCGCTGAGGTCGCCTCTCTCGGGGGATTTGTCAAACAGTATCAGATCACGATCGATCCCAATCGCCTCCAGTCTTACGACATTCCGCTCACCACTGTGATTGAAGCGATCCGAAACGGGAACCAGGAGGTCGGAGGCCGCCTGGTTGAATTCTCCGGCGCGGAATACATGGTGCGGGGGAGAGGTTATGCCAAGAACGTCGAAGATCTGAAAGAGATTGTCGTCGGCACGGACAAGATGGGAACCCCTGTTCTCGTCAAACATGTCGGGCGTGTTGCGCTTGGACCAGAGATCCGCCGAGGTTTGGCCGATCTCGATGGGGAGGGGGATGTTGTCACCGGCACTGTTATCATGCGCTACGGAGAAAACGCGCTCAAAGTCATAGAAAGAGTGAAAAAGAGGATTGAAGAGGTAAAAGGCTCCTTCCCCCCCGGCATTGAACTCGTTGTCACGTATGACCGCTCCAACCTGATCCTTCGCGCGATTAACACTCTGAAACACCAGCTGGTGGAGGAGATGATCGTCGTCAGCCTCGTCATTCTCCTCTTTCTCTGGCATTTTCCATCGGCAATTATCCCCATTGTCACGATTCCGATTGCCGTCCTTCTCTCTTTTATTCCTCTCTACGGAATGCGGCTCACCTCCAACATCATGTCGCTCGCCGGGATCGCAATCTCCATCGGGGTTTTGGTTGACGGCGCTATCGTCGAAGTGGAAAACGCCTACAAGCGCCTTGAGCAGTGGATTGCAGGCGGAAGAGTGGGGGATTTCCACGCCATTCGCCTCAAAGCCCTCAAAGAAGTCGGCCCATCAGTCTTCTTTTCTCTGCTCGTCATTGCAGTCGCCTTCATGCCGATCTTTACCCTTGTCGATCAGGAAGGACGCCTCTTTAAGCCATTGGCCTGGGGAAAGAACCTCGCCATGTTCATCGCCGCCATCCTCGCCGTCACGCTGGATCCCGCCATGCGGATGCTTTTTACCAGAATGGATCCGCTCCGGCTCAAGTGGCCCTGGCTTTCAAAAGCGGCCACCACACTGGCGGTGGGAACTTATTACGAAGAAGAGAAACATCCTGTCAGCCGGGTCCTTTTTAAAGTCTACGAACCGGCTTGCCGGTGGGTTTTGCGTCATAAAAAAGCAACCATCCTCACCGCTCTCGGCCTTATCTTGACGACTCTCCCTCTCTTCTTCAAATTAGGCTCTGAATTCATGCCTCCTCTGTGGGAGGGAACGATTCTCTACATGCCAACCACACTCCCCGGTATCTCTGTCACAGAAGCTGAAAAACTCCTCCAGAAGCAGGATCAGATCCTGAAAAGCTTTCCGGAAGTCGAGCGGGTCTTCGGAAAGTCCGGTCGAATCGAAAGCTCCACGGACCCAGCTCCGTTCTCAATGATGGAAACCGTTGTCGTTTTGAAGCCGGAAAGGGAGTGGAGAAAGAAGAAGCGCTTCTATTCCTGGATTCCCGACTTCATGGAGTGGCCGCTGCGGAAATTCTGGCCCGATCACATCACCCATGAACAATTGATCACCGAAATGAATGAAATCCTCCAAATCCCCGGGGCAACCAACGCATGGACGATGCCGATCAAGAACCGCATCGACATGCTCTCCACCGGGGTGAGAACCCCCATCGGCATCAAGGTCCTTGGAGACGATCTAAAAAAAGTGGAAGAGATTGGCACCCATCTCGAGATGATTTTGAAAGAGATATCCGGGACCCGCAGTGTCTATGCAGAGCGGGTTGCCGGGGGCTATTTTCTCGATTTTGATCTGAAGCGGGAAGAACTTGCCCGATATGGGCTCTCCATCGCGGATGTCCAGACCATTATTGTATCCGCCATAGGCGGGGAAAACATTACGACAACCGTTGAAGGAAGAGAGAGATACCCTGTCAACGTCCGTTACCCGAGAGCCCTTCGGGACGACCTCGATCAACTCCGCCGCGTCTTAGTCCCGACTCCCATCGGACAGCATATTCCCCTCGTACAGCTGGCAGATATTCGCCTCGTTTCAGGCGCCTCGATGATTCGCAATGAAAATGGACTCCTCGCGGGCTATGTGTACGTCGATATGGCCAACCGCGATGTCGGGAGCTACGTCAAGGAAGCCAAAGAGAGGGTGAGCAAAGAGCTCAAACTCCCCTCCGGTTACGCCCTTCTCTGGAGCGGCCAATACGAAAACATGATCCGCGTCAAGGAGCGCCTTAAAGTGGTCCTCCCGATGACCCTCTTTATCATCTGCCTCCTCCTCTATATGAATACCCGGTCGTGGGTGAAGAGCGGAATTGTCCTTCTTGCCGTCCCCTTTTCTCTGATTGGAGCTGTCTGGCTCCTCTGGATTCTTGGATACAACCTCTCGATTGCCGTCTGGGTCGGGATGATCGCACTCATGGGACTCGATGCGGAGACCGGGGTCTTCATGCTCCTCTTCCTCGACCTCTCCTATCGCGATGCTGTCGAAAAGGGAAAAATGAATACAGAGCAGGATCTGGAAGAGGCCATCATCCATGGCGCCGTCAAGCGCGTCCGCCCCAAAATGATGACCGTGATGGCGGCCTTCATGGGCTTGCTCCCCATCATGTGGTCTCACGGCACAGGGGCCGACATGATGAAGCGGATCGCCGCACCGATGGTCGGGGGACTCCTCTCCTCCTTTGCCCTGGAACTTCTCGTCTACCCCGTGGTCTACGCAATATGGAAATCGCGATTTGAACTCAAACTGCCGTCAGTGAGTACACGCCCCAGGTAAGTGTTGGACACTTTATAAACAGGGCCGATCAGTCTTATGCGCAATCCCGGTGAACCGCTGCATGATGCCGGGACTGCAACCTTTCTTTAGATGCCCTTTCCCGAGCCCCAGCGTCTCTACGATCTGCGTGCAGTTGCATCCATGAGTGGCCTCAAGGGTATAGACTGAGCTTTGCGCATTGTTTCTGCCACATTCAAAGGCTCCCGTGAGCAGATCGTTCTGCGCGTACTGATTCGGATTGAGCGCGATGTTATCTGCGAGAGTCCCTGGGCAGAGGTCATCTTCGTCCAAGACGCCGTCGCCATCGCTATCTGCTGCTTCACAGGCGTTACCAATTCCGTCCCCGTCACTATCGGCCTGATCGGTGTTTGGCGTCTCCACACAGTTGTCACACGCATCGCCGCTCCCATCTCCATCACTATCGGCTTGATCAGAATTCGCAACGAAAGGACAATTATCTGTGTCTCCGCAAACCCCGTCGCCATCGTTGTCATTGGCTGCATCAAACGGGCAGGGATCGCACGCATCGCCGCTCCCATCTCCATCACTATCGGCTGAGTCGAGGGGAGGTGAGAAAGGGGTTTTCGTCCTCATTTTTAATCAGCCCATATACTGCTCCCCATTAGTTGAAAGGGGTTAGGAACTGAGTAGAATGTGGCCGACAAAGGAGGAAGTCGGTCATGAGAAGGCGGAGATGGCAATTGGCTCGTGCCCTGCTGGGATTGTATTCCGATAATTAAGGTGATATATTAGGAATGCGATACTAACGTTGGGAGCATCAATGATGCTGGATCTGCTCTTTCAGATCAGTCAAGAATTCATAAGAATGAACACGCGGGAATATCATCGCTATTTTATCAGGGACGTGCCGTTAAAGAGTCGTTTGTCGATTCTGGTCGGCGCAAGAGGGATAGGGAAAACCACGCTGCTTGTGCAATATATTCTAAAAGCGTATCAGAACGATCCGTTCACGAGAAAAGCGCTCTACATCCAGGCCGATCATGTTTCCATGGCGACTCAATCCCTCTACAATATTGCGGAAGAGTTTGCGTTGATCGGAGGGGAGATTCTCTGCGTTGACGAAATCCATAAATATAAGGATTGGGCAAAGGAGACGAAAAGCATCTATGATACCCTGCCGAGGCTGAAAATGATCGCCTCAGGGAGTTCTGCTCTTGAAATAATCAAGGCAAGTCATGATTTATCGCGACGCGCCATTATTTACCGCCTCCCCGGGCTCTCTTTCCGGGAGTTCTCAGAAATCAGTTCCGGGGAAAAACTCGAGTCGATCCCCCTCAAAGAAATATTCGCACACCACCAAAAACATGCACGCGCAATTACTTCGAAAATGCAGAGTCATACCCTTCCGATTATCGACCTCTTCCGACGCTATCTGAAATATGGATACTATCCCTATTATCTCGACTTCACAGACGACCCGGATCATTCTCTTTTCTACACCACCCTGGAGCAGAGTGTCCGGGCAAGCCTTGAAAGCGACTTGCCATCTATCTATCCGGAGCTCTCTGGTACAAGCATTCGTAAAATCCGACAACTCCTCTCTGTGATTGCAACATCCACTCCCTTTTCTCCCGACCTCTCTCGCCTAAAAAGAGCTCTCGATATCGGCGACGAAAGAACGCTGAAGTCCTATTTGAGATATCTCGAAGAGTGCGGAATCATTCTCTCTCTGTCCAGAAAAGAATTTGGGCTAAAAAACCTGGAAAGACCAGAAAAGATCTTTCTGAATAATCCCAATCTCCTTTATGCCCTAAACCCTGGCGTGCTCCCCAATCAGGGTAATTTGCGCGAAACTTTCTTTTTGAGCCTCGTCTCGGTAAAACATGAGCTGTGCGCCGCAAAAGAGGGCGATTTTCGCATCGATCGCCGCTTCACAATTGAAGTGGGCGGAAAAAGCAAAACAACTTCCCAGATTAAGGGGATGGAAGATGCCTATTTGGCCATTGATGATATTGAGGTCGGAGGAGGTTCCAGGATTCCATTGTGGCTGTTTGGATTCCTGTACTAAGAACTATTTATGCCGTCCAGGAGAGGGAGTTAAAACTGATTGAGGTTCTTGTGTCAGAAGAAAATCGAATCAGCTGTGAAACAAAACTGAGCCGCATGGCGAGCACGGGCGGCTGAGCGGGAAAATTAAGTCCGGTGGACTTGCCCGAAATATTGAGCCGCTACGTCGATTTGGACGACGCAAAGTTGTTGGTGAATGCCTCCACCAACGACGATGCGGCTGTTTATTCGATCGATGAGAATCGAGCGCTCGTCTTCACAGCCGACTTCATTGCCCCCACGATTGACGACCCTTACCTCTTCGGAAGAGTCGCAGCTGCCAATGCTTTGAGTGACGTCTACGCCATGGGGGGAGAGCCGCTCATCGCGCTCAACCTCTGCATGTTCCCCCGGAATCTGGACAAGGCAGCCATTCGGGAGATTCTGCGGGGGGGGCATGAGGCTGTCCGGGAGAGTGGCGGACTCCTCGTTGGCGGCCACACGATGCAC
>JACQJE010000065.1 GCA_016205125.1 Deltaproteobacteria bacterium
ATTTATGGTGCGGGGTACTAAGTTATTATTGCACGGGCCCTTAAGTCTGTTAAACTAAAAAAGTTGCACAACACAATTCTCTAAAAGGCCACAGAAGAAAAGATGAAAATTAAAGAGAGCGAGGTTCTTGACTACCATCAGAAGAAGAGACCTGGGAAAATTGAAGTGGTTCCGACGAAGCCGTGTGTAACGCAGAGAGATTTGAGCCTGGCCTATACGCCGGGAGTCGCGGTGCCGTGCAAGAGGATTTTTGCTTCGCCGGCGGAGGTTTTTTCTTACACGGCAAAAGGGAATCTGGTTGGCGTGATTACGAATGGGACCGCTGTTTTAGGTCTGGGGGACATTGGCCCCCTTGCGGCGAAACCGGTGATGGAGGGGAAAGGGATTCTCTTTAAGAAGTTTGCCGATATCGATGTCTTTGATATCGAAGTGGAGGCAAAGGATCCCGATGAATTCATCCGCACGGTTCAGGCGATTGCCCCAACCTTTGGAGGGATCAATCTGGAGGATGTCCGCTCTCCCGATTGTTTCTATATTGAGGAGAAGCTTCGCCAGACTCTCGATATCCCCGTTTTCCACGATGACCAGCATGGAACAGCTGTCATCGTTCTGGCGGCGCTCATCAACGCGTTGGAGTTACAGGAGAAAAAACCTTCCAAGGCAAAGATTGTCTTTAGCGGGGCAGGCGCTGCAGCGATTGGGTGTGCAGATCTCATGGTCGAGTATGGAGTCAAGCCAGAGAATATGATCCTTTGCGATTATGATGGGGTTGTCTATAAGGGGCGCAAGGAGGAGATGAATCCTTACAAAGAGCGATTTGCGACGGCCTCCTCAGTGAGAACGCTGGCAGAGGCGATGGATGGGGCCGATGTTTTCATCGGTCTCTCAGTCGGAGGAATTGTGACACGCGAGATGGTTGCCTCGATGGCGCGCCGCCCTGTTATTTTTGCCCTCGCCAATCCAGATCCAGAGATTTCTTACGATTCAGCGGTGAGCGCCCGTTCCGATGCCATTGTGGCGACGGGCCGGTCCGATTATCCGAACCAGGTGAACAATGTTTTGGGTTTCCCCTTCATTTTTAGGGGGGCGCTCGATGTTCAGGCTGCGACCATCAATACAGAGATGAAATTAGCGGCGGCAAAGGCGCTTGCCAATCTTGCCAAAGAAGATGTTCCTGATGTCGTATTTCGTGCGTATGAGGGGGCAGAATTCCGATTCGGACCTGAGTACATCATTCCAAAGCCGTTCGATTACCGTGTTCTGCTTCGGGTCACCCCAGCCGTAGCCAAAGCCGCGATGGAGAGCGGCGCGGCGAGGCGGCCGATCACAGACCTTGAAGCCTATCGCTATTCACTGGAAGCGCGCCTGGGGCGAACACGCGG
Organism: Deltaproteobacteria bacterium; assembly: GCA_016205125.1. Lineage (GTDB taxonomy): Bacteria > Bdellovibrionota > O2-12-FULL-43-9 > JACQJE01 > JACQJE01 > JACQJE01. The sequence goes on from JACQJE010000065.1 coordinate 1,383, forward strand.
CGTGATGCGCGAAATCATCAATAAAGCAAAAGTGGCGTCTTCCCGGGGGCCGATGATCCGAATTGTATTGCCCGAGGGGGAGGAGCCGAAGATCCTGCGCGCCTGCAAGATCCTGTTGGATGAAAAAATTGCCCGCCCCATTCTGCTGGGTGAAAGATCCCTGATTGAAAAGCGCATGGAAGAGTTGGAACTCGATTTGGGAAATGTCGAGATCATCGATCCGGTCCGATCGGACAAATTTGAAAATTACGCGCAGGGGTTGCACAATCTTCGGAAGCGGAAGGGTGTGACGTACGCAGAGGCTGTTTCTCTTTTGCGCAAGAGGAATTATTTTGGATCGATGATGGTGCACTTGGGCGATGCGGATGGTCTGGTGTCCGGATTGACCAAATCGTATCCTGATACGATCCGCCCTGCACTTCAAATCATCGGTCTGCAGGAAGATGTCAGTATTGTCGCAGGGCTCTATATCATGATTCTCCCCGATAGAATCTTCTTTTTTGCCGATACGACAGTCAATATTGAGCCGACGACCGATCAGCTTGCAGAAATTGCAATCATGACTGCAGACAAGGCAAAATGGTATGGAAAAGTGGAGCCGCGTGTCGCCCTTCTCTCTTTTTCCAATTTCGGCAGTACAAAACACCCAACAGTTGAGCGTATCAAGCGCGCAGCGGAACTGGCTCAGGCAAAGCGGCCCGATCTCGTTATTGATGGAGAGATGCAGGCTGACACGGCAGTGATTCCAGAGATTGCGCAGGAGACCTACCCCTTTTCAAGGATTCGTGGGGATGCAAATGTCTTAATTTTTCCAGATCTTGAAGCGGGCAATATTGCGTACAAGCTTCTGCAGAGGCTCGGGAAGTGCGATGTGATCGGCCCGATCCTGATGGGGATGGCCAGACCAGTCCATGTTCTCCAGCGCAACGCAGATGTCAACGAAATCGTGAATATCGCGGCTATTGCGGTTATAGATGCGAAAGAACTCGCGCGTAGTTTGTGAAAATTACAGTTCACCCAGGTAAAATTTTCCGCAATTTCTTTTGTGCGGTGAGAAATTTTTTCCTTCCCGAAAATTTTCTTTTCTAGGAAAATTCCTTGCTTTTTAACAGGTTAGTCTCATTCTGCGATGCATCCTTATTTCCTGAAAAGTCATTGGTATTATTTTTGCAGTTCCTTCCTGAGAGTCTTTCTCTTTTTTCGAAGGAGGAGGTTCGCATGGCACGGATGCCGTCTTTTGTTAAAAAAGGAGGGACCCTTCTCAGTACCCTCCCTCTCCTGGTTGTCCTGGGATGCGCGGGTGATCCATCGGAGCATCCCACTGTCGTTGCTCTCAAGAGCGAGTTTGCTCTTCAAAGGGTTGAAAAACCGTTCGCCGATCCAAGTGAGTCCTCCGCAAAGTTGTCAGCCAAGCCGGCTTTGACAGAACCCAAAGGGGCTGTCCCTCTTCTGCCGTCCGGTCAGGAGGACTTTGTGGCGGGTGAGCTTCTCGTCAAGTACCGCGGGGTGAAAGTCGAAGAGGGGTTTGAACTCCTTCGCTCCAGGAATCCCCATTTTGATCTCAAAGGCGCCATTGAAAAATTCAAGGAGAATCCTTACGTAGAATATGTACAGCCGAATTATCTCCATAAGATCACTTCTCTCCCCAATGACCCCATTCTCGACAAGCAGTGGTACCTCAGGAATACGGGGCAGGAATATCTCTATGAGGATGGTTTTACAGTGCAGAAGAAGCGGGCGAAAAGGGGGGCCGATATTAAAGCTGAAAAAGCGTGGGAGTTTTTTAATGCTTATCATGATGGAAAATCAGAAGCGGTCATTGCGCTGATCGACACAGGAGTCGATTTCGACCACGAAGATCTTGCGGGACGCTTTTGGATCAATGAGAAAGAGACGGGGGTAGATGAGAGCGGCGCCGATCGCCGCTCAAATGGTATTGATGATGATGGCAATGGCTATGTCGATGATTGGCGAGGATGGAATTTTTATTCTGACTCACTCGAAGCTGAGAATGACCCGAGCGATGTTCATGGTCACGGCACACATCTCGCAGGAATTGTTGCGGCGGTGTCGGATAACGGAACGGGGGTGGCAGGAGTCGGTCGCGGGACGAAAGTTATGGCACTTCGCGCATCGAGTTCAAAGGGGGAGCTGACATTGGCGGATGTGCTTGACGCCATCCGGTACGCGGTTGAAAATGGCGCAGATATTATCAGTATGAGTTTCAGCATGACGAAGTATTCAGAGATCGAGCACCTCGCCGTAAAATATGCGGCTGAACAGGGGGTTGTCACGGTTGCCGCGGCTGGAAATGATGGGGCGGACATCGTTCATTATCCGGCCGGTTATGAAGAGGTGATTGCAGTCCAAGCGAGTGATCAGCGGGATGAGCGGTGGAAATTATCGAATTACGGGAGTCACATCGATATTGCGGCGCCAGGTGTTGCCATTTACAGCACTCTCCCTGCGCGAAGTTACGATGCGTGGAGCGGGACGAGCATGGCGACGCCGATTGTCTCTGCTGTGCTCGGAACCATGAAGGCGCTCTATCCGACGCTGACCGCGGAAGAGCTCAAAGAGCGGCTTTTGTCGACGGCGGATGATGTCGACTGGAAAAGCCCCAAGCATGCGTTGAAACTCGGGGCCAGGCGTGTCAATTACTATCGGGCACTTGCCGAGTGGTAGGCCTTGATCCACCGACTCCTCGGACGCTCGGACGCGCTCTTCTGCTATACGAGTAGCTTTCATGCCCTAAGTCCTCGCTCGGTTTCGCACCACACAGGTGCAGCTTGCAAATTCGTGTGGTGCTCCACACGCCTCGTCGCTGCTGGATCAAGGCTGCGCAGGTGAAGGTAGGTGAATTTTGGGAGGGGGATTGACGTTTCATAGCAAACATATGTATAAAGTTTGCCAAGGAGTTGTCATTGCAAAAGGAGGTGTCGCAATGAAGACGATCATTTTTAAATTGTTTCTTCTCCCGTTAGTGGCGATCGCGTTTGCAGTTCCTGCGATGGCCGATCATCCCGATCCGGGGCAGATGGATGATGTCATTTCCCTCGCCCGGGATGTCTACACCAATGCCTACAATGCTTATTACACTGCGTCGCGTGAGCGTCATCATTTTACGCCGCGAGAGCGATATGCGTTAGAGCATCTCCGGTTCTACTATCAAGGTGCCTACCACTTTTATAATCAGGTCACGCAGTATCGTCATGATCCGTCGCACACGGAGTGGGATTATTATCGGCTCGTGCGTTCTTATCAGAATGCAGAGTGGACGTTTTATGACCTCCATCCGACTTGGCGTGTAGTCGATGCGTGGAATAGGGCGCGCCAGGCGATGGATAACCTGCAATCGTACTACGGTTACTATGATCCTCACGATCCCAATCACCCACATGGACCAGTGGGTCAAATAGAGTAAGAAGCTCCTTGTCGGAGAGGTTCTAAAAATATCTTGATGCGTTCTGATGGAGGTAATTGGCCAGCCGCGTGGCAAAAGTCATAATCGTAAGCTGGGGGTTTACGCCGAGCGATGATGGGAAGATGCTGGCATCGCAGACAAAGAGCCCTTCGACATCGTGAACCTCAAGATTTTGATTGACCACCGAATGGTGAGGATCATTGCCGATTCGGCAGGTCCCCATCGGGTGAAAGGCAAAGAGTTCAAAATCTTTCCCACGAAGTTTTGCGCTCCTGATCTTTCCGATATCACCGCTATTGTCGAGCACGGGGAGAGGAGGAATGGGGAGATAGACCTTCTTTGCGCCTGCGGCAAAGAAGAGCTCCGCCAGAATCTCCGTCCCTTTAATGAAACGGTCAACATCTTTTTTCTCGAGTTGATAAAAGACGATTGCCTTTTCACCGACGTGGCGGATAGAGCCTCGTGTGTCCTCGCTCACGAGAAAACCATAAGAAGCGATATGACTGAATTGAGCCATGATATTTGTCAGCTCATTGCCGACCCGATGCAGCGAAACGGAGCTTAAAGATGGAGGGACTGCAGTTCCTTCGAAGAGGATCCCTTCGTTTGAAAACTCATCAATATATGTCCCCTGCGGCACCCCTCTCCAGCTCTCCACTTTCTCATCAAAAAGGGCCATGAGACGGGTGGCTGGGTGAATGCTTAGATTTTTTCCGAGTGCGCGGCTTTCCGGGGCAACCCGATTTCTGCGGAGGAAAATAGGGGAGAAGATAGCTCCTGCTGATACAATGACCACTGAAGCGCGCACGTCTATCGTGCGTTCGCCGTTTGCAGTGGAGATTACTCCAATGACCCTATCGATTTTTCCTTGCCTCATTCGAAGTTTTTTGGCCCGGCAGTGATAGTAAACCTTCATCCCCATCCGCACCCCTTCGGGAATGTAGGAGACAACCATGCTGTATTTGCCGCCGGTCGGGCATCCAAAACAGCAGACACCGCTCCCTTTGCATCCGGGGGCGTTTCTCCTGAGTATGCCACTGCTTAAGCCGAGTCGTTTCGCTGTATCGAGCACAATCAGGTTGTGTTTTCCAAGAAGCTCACGCGGCGGCTCCGAGACCCCCAATGTTTTTTCCACTTTTTCGGTATGGGGGGAAAGGTCTTCTTCTGTTAAGTCACTTAGCCCTTCTTGAGAGCGCCATTTTTCCAACACGCGGTCTGGAAGCCGGATACAGGTTCCGGAATTGATGACCGTTGTTCCGCCGACACATTTTCCGTGAGGGATCGAGATCATCGGCTTTCCCAATGTCGCGGTCATGCCGCAATCCCGGTAGAGCTTGCGCACCATCTCGGTGGAGTTGCGGTTAAAATCGGCCGTTGAGAAATACCCCCCCTCCTCGAGCAGGACAACGGAGCGCCCTCTTTCTGCAAGCTCCTTGGCGACGACAGCACCTCCTGCGCCGGAGCCAATCACGCAGATCTCTGTTTCAATCGTCTTATTTTTTTCGAAAGTTTTGGCATCGATGAGCATTGGTCAGAGACCTCTCCGATCTGGAATCCCGATTGCGGCTCGCACGCGGTCATTTTCATACTTTGTCATGAGAATGACATAGGTCGCGAATTTGACGACTGTCTGCTTCCAATAGAGGCGGCTCTTAAGCCACCTCTCAAGGAGCTGCTCACGCTCTTCCTGGCTCAGCCGGCTGAATCTTCGGCCATAGCGAAAGACCGAAAGATATTCCAGTATCCAAAGACAAGCGCGGAAAAACCATCGTATCGCCCAGGGATGCAGCGAATAGACAGCATTGACCTCCTCTCCCAAAGCGATGTCGCTCGCGTTCAGTCGAAATGACGGTGTAGGTGGTGTTAAGGCATCTGCGATGATCTCAATCAGTTTCTTCTCTCGCGAGTTGAGTCGGACTGACATTTGTGATTTCACCTTTTGAGGATAAAAAATGCTACCTGCTCATAGCAGAAATCTTGTAATATAGCGAAGATGAAAATTTGTAGAACTCATTCATGGACACTTTCATACCGCGAGGCAGTCGCCCTGCAGCAAAAGCTTGCAAAGGGAGTGAGAATTTGCCGGCCTCCGAAAATGCGCCTCATTGGCGGAACAGACGTCTCCTATGATTTAACGACCAGGAGGTTTTGTGCCGCAATCGTGATATGGGATTGCGCGACTCAAAAGGTGGTTGAAACGGCAAGGGCGAGCGGAATATCCAAATTCCCCTACATCCCGGGGTTACTCTCTTTCAGGGAAATTCCGACATTGCTGGATGCCTTTGAAAATCTTCAGACAAGGCCAGATGGAATTATCTGTGATGGGCAGGGGATTGCCCATCCGCGGAGATTCGGCCTCGCCAGCCACCTTGGGCTTCTCTTAAAGATCCCCACTGTCGGCTGTGCGAAGTCCCGCCTCATCGGCACGCATAAAAAAGTTGGGAATGAGAGAGGGTCGTGGGCGTGGCTCTTGGATGAAACTGTGGAGGGGGGGAGAGAAAAAATTGGGATCGTTCTTCGGACTCGGGCGGGAGTAAGGCCGCTTTATGTCTCTCCGGGCCATCTGATCGACTTTTCGGTCTCCCGGGAGCTTGTCCTCGCTTGTGCCATTCGCTATCGCCTCCCCGAGCCGGTCCGCATCGCCCATCTGACCGTGGCAAAGAGCCTTTTTCTTGACCGTTGAGGGATGTCCATGTTATAAAACCCCGTAATTTTACTACGGTTATTGACGCGGCGCAGTAAGGTCTGCGCTCGCTTTGCGGAAGGGATTTGCAGGGCTGATACAGGATCTATTTTTTTAAGGAGATGAGACAATGACCAGTAAGAAATCGATCTTGCGCAGTATCGCGTTTTTGCCGCTATTTTATCTTCTCGGACAGGGAGTATCTGGCGCTGAAGAGAATCGTTTTCCAGCCGATTTTGTCTGGGGGGTGAGTACCTCCGCTTATCAAATCGAAGGGGGCAACACTCAATCGGACTGGCACGATTGGGAACGAGGAACCTACATCGATGACGCAGGAAACTCACAGAGCAATATTGTCGACGCTTCACGTATTGGCTCTGCGGCGAAGCACTATAGCCTTTATGAGGTCGATTTCGATCTTGCCAGAAAGGTAGGTGTGAAATCTTTTCATACCTCGATCGAATGGAGCCGCATTGAACCCCAAAGAGACGTATGGGACATGAATGAAGTGGCTCATTATCGTGAATACCTCCAGAAAATGAAAGAGAAGGGACTTCAACCTTCCATTTCGCTTTTTCATGTCTCAAAGCCAAAGTGGTTTGCAGCGATGAGAGATGCGTCTGGTTCGGGTTGGACCAGTGGGGATGCGGTGGAGGAGTTTGCTGAATTTGCGGCCTTTGCTGCCACTCAATTTGGGGACCTTGTCGATCACTGGATTACATTGGATGAGCCGGTTTCCTACGTCATGCGGGCCTATAAAGCGATTCCGCCGCGCAGCGGGGGCGATTTTCCGCCAGGAGAGGATAGTGATGCCCACGCTCTTCAGGCGGCGGCGACACTCCTGAAGGCGCATGCTCAGGCTTATAAAGCGATCCATCGGAACGACACCGTCGATGCGGATGGGGACAGGAAACCTGCTTTAGTCTCTTTTGTGAAGAGCCTGACCTATTTCGAAGCGGCGGGACGTTATGGATTTGACAATGCAGCCAGAAATATTGTCGATCAGCTCTTCAATTGGGCCTTTTTTGATGGCATTCTCGATCCGGCGAGAAAGGGGAAGATCAACCTCATTATGGGGAGCAAGAGCTATTCTGAGCCGTACCCCGATCTTGCAGATACGCTCGATTATATCGGCATCTCTTATCTTTCGCGAAAGATGGTGGCCGCGCCAAAGCTGAGTAAAACGGAGATCTATGATAATCCGGATGCCGCACTAAAAAGTGACCGCGGTCTGGAGATCTATCCGCAAGGGCTCCTTTCACTCCTGCTGGTCGTCAACGAAAAGTACCACATGCCTGTTATGATTCTTGGAAACGGATTGGCAGATCGCCTCGATAACCGGAGATCTCAGTTCATTATTGATCACGTGAAAGCGATAGCAGACGCCATGAAACAGGGAGTCCAGGTCAAGGGATACTATCACTGGACCCTCCTTCACTGCTTCGAGTGGTCTCAGGGTTATGGGATGAACTACGGTCTCTTTAATGTCGACTATCGGGATCCGCAGAAGACGCGCTCGTGGACGGAGGGGGCGAGAACATATCAGCGCATCGTGACTAACAATGGCATCTTAGAGTAGCTTCTCAATAACAAGGGGCTCTCCCCCCTCCCCCTTGATGGGGGAGGGTTAGGGTGGGGG
>JACQJE010000015.1 GCA_016205125.1 Deltaproteobacteria bacterium
CCAGGGTCATCTCCCGAAGGAATTGAGGCGGAGAGCTCAAAAGCCAGTTTGCGGCCAGCGTCGAGAAGATCGTCAAGGAGGTATATTCCAGCTTTCCGTTGCGGATGGACGTCACCAGCCTCAGGGGGAATTCAAGCGGAAGGAGGTAACCGGTTACCTCATCCGGATAAGACCCCCCAGACACTTCGAGTAAAACAGGGGTGCCCTCTGGAATTCTTTCAGACAGCGTGAGGCGAAACTCCCCTTTCTGAACAATCCCCTCGGCCACCACTTTATTGGGCAGCATCTCTGGACCCGATGGAATGCGGGCTATTATTTTCGCCCCATCAAGCGGTCCCTTTGTGGCATGACCGGAGAGGACCTGTTCACCTCCTTCTGGCGTCGAACCGATCTGCTGAGTTCGCGACGGTTCTCGCACCTTATCCTCCTTGCAGGCGCTTATTATGGAGAAAATAATGAATATTAGAGCCAGTGGCAGGGCCCTCTGATTTTGAATCGCCATCATCGTCTTCCTTTATTTATGGGAATTGCCCAGTGCGTAGGACTGATCGGTCAAAGGATGGCTGGACTTGAGCGCATGTTATTACAATGTTTTTCCGATAAAGTTTGCGAAGGTCAGACCGATAATAAACCTTAGATAAAGGATGCAATGGAGATGAGGTCATGAAGAGTCGGCACCAAAGAGGCGGCAGTCCATCAAAAGGGCTTCGGCTGGTAAAATTTTCCTCCTCAATGTCCAATAAGGAGATGGTCCATAAGCTCTACAAAGCGATGGACAATCTCGCCTTGATCAACTCGACGATCGACCTTGACGATCTTCTCCTCATCATCATGAAATCGGTCCAGAAAGTCATGGAGGTAGAAGCGGGCTCACTGGCTCTTCTGGAGGACGAAAAGAGAGAGCTCTACTTTCATACCATCGCCGGTGGAAAGGAGAAGATCAAAGAGATCCGGCTTGCTCTCGGTCAGGGGATTGCGGGCCATGTGGCAGAGACGGGAAAACCGATGATCGTCAACGATGTCTCGAAGAGCAAATATTTTTACCGGGGAGCTGACGAGGCCACACAATTTGTGACGAAGGCGATTCTCTGCGTCCCCCTCCTCATTCGCGGGAAAGTGACGGGCGTTCTGCAGGCTCTCAACAAACTCGACGGTTCAGATTTTAGTCAGGATGACCTGATTCTCTTCAAATCGTTTGCCAATCAGGCGGCGATTGCTTTGGAAAACGCGCGTCTCTATTCCATGGCGGTTTACGATGGATTGACCAGAATCTTTGTGCGCCGCTATTTTCAGGCATGGCTTGAGTCGGAATACCCGCGCGTCAAACGCTACAAAAGCGACCTTTCTCTGATCATGTTCGATATTGACCACTTCAAGAAGTTCAATGACACCTATGGGCATCAGGCAGGAGACTACGTGCTCCAGGAGGTGGCGAGAGTGGCAAAAGAGTCGGCACGGAAGTCGGATATCCTCGCCCGGTATGGCGGGGAGGAGTTTGTGATCGCCTGTCCCGAGACGAGTCCGGATAAGGCGAAGAATCTTGCGGAAAGAGTGCGTCAGGCAGTAGAGTCGCACGCCTTTGAATGGGAAGAACAACCGCTCAAAGTCACCATCAGTGTCGGTGTGGCCAGTTTTGCAGCAGATCCAGAAGACGATGCCAATCGTTTCCTCAAAGATGCCGATCTGGCACTCTATGCTTCAAAAGAGCAGGGTCGCAACCGTGTGACCGTCTACGCGGAACGCCTCGCCGCATAGCCGGCTCAAGGCTCTACTTTGTTGTCATCACGAAGACACCGTCCCAATCGGAGGGAGGAGGAGTGCGGCTGTAAAGGGCACAGCGCTCCAGGAAGAGTTGAGACGGTTTGTCGGTTGACTTCCTGGCGACCGCCTGCTCAAAGGAAACATAGGCCTCATCCCATTTGCGGTTCCGGTAGAGGGAGAGTCCCGCGGCATAGAGATCGAGCACCTCTTTATCGAGAGGAGAGATCGCCTCTTCTGAAATTAATTCATAGATACGGGTCGGCTCTTTCTTTCCCCGCACGCGGATAAAGTCGAGCTCGCGGCAGATGAAGACCTCTTTGACCCCCTCGTAGGTTGCCTCGCTCAGAATGATATTGGTGCCGTATTCTTTGTTGGTTCCTTCGAGACGGGAGCCGAGATTGATGGAATCGCCGATGGCTGTGTAGTCAAAGATCGATTTGGAACCCATGTTCCCAACGTAGACGTTTCCAGTGTGAATGCCCACACCGATATTGAGTGGCGGATAGCCGATCTTGTCCCATTCCTTCCAGAGTTCCCGGAGGCGCCTGATCATGGAAATCGCTGTGCGCGATGCGAGAATCTGATGGCCAGCTTGCGGGAGAGGGACGCTATAGAGTGCCATGATCTCATCGCCGACATATTTGTCGAGCATCCCTTTGTGGGTGAGGATGATGTCTGTCATTTCGGTCAAATAGTGATTGAGGAGGTGAGTGACCTGCTCCGGTTTCATCGATTCAGAGATAGAGGTGAAATTCCGGATATCTGAAAAGAGGACGGTCACAATCTTCTCTTCCCCTCCAAGCCGGAGCGCCTCCGGATTCTTGATCAATTGATTGACGATGACGGGAGAGAGGTAATGCTGGAATGCTTTTTTAATCTGACGACTGCGGCGCTCTTCTGCGAAATATTTATAGACAGTGAGAGAAAGGTAGAGGAGCCCCATTTCGAGGATCGGCAGTGAGAGGGTCGCGAGGTATCCTCTGGAGAAAAGCAACTGAAAATCGGCGTAAAGGAGTCCGCTTAAAGAGAGGAGTGTGAGGAGTGCCCCTGTGCGGGCACGCGCAAACCGGATGATCATCGCAAAGAGCAGGGCGCCAAAGATGAGAACCGCGAGTTCGACCATCTCCAGACCGGGTGGGCGGACTAGAAAATCCCGCGCGATGAGGTTGTCCGTGATATTGGCATTGATAAAGACGCCCGGATAATGTTTCGCAAAAGGTGTCGGGAGAATATCTCCCATCCCTTTCGCGGTCACCCCGATAAAGGCGACTTTTCCCTTGAGAAATTCTGGATCAAACCGGTCATCCAGGATATCTGCAGCACTCAAGTGGGGGATACTCTCAATTCCTCCACGGTAATTGATGAGGAACCGCCCGTGATCATCTGTGGGGATCTGGAGGTTCCCCGTAAAGATCGACTTCACGCCGAGTGTGGAGAAGGCGGCGCCAATCGGTTTGTCGGCATGAAGGGAGGCCGCCTTGAGCGCGAGCGATGGATAGAGATTCCCCCTAAAGGAAATGAGGAGGTTCGTGCGGCGGATATTGCCGTCCATATCGGTATAGGCATCAAAGTAGCCGTGATGCGGGACTCCTTTGGCGATTTTTTCTGTCGTATTCATCGCGCCGGCTGCAACAAGGAGGCCGGGTGGAGGTGATGAATCAGCGCCGGTGATCTTTATTCCGGCCGGAGCAATGACAAGCGACAGGGCGGAAGGTTTGATCAACGCGTCGTTGATCGCGCTCTCTTTGAGGCTTGCTGGAATCTCTTCTGGCCTGAAAAAGAAGAAATATCCGAGAACGGTAGAAGGCGCTGAACTGATCGCAAGGGAGAGGTTCGCATCCGGATCTTTTGCCGAGAGGGTTTCCCGGAGATAGGCGAGAAATTGAGAATCAGGCGAAGCGGGATAGGCCTGAATGATGCTTTCGAGAAAATCGGTGGAGCCAAAGGGATCAGGCTGAGTAAAAACGATGTCAAAAGCGATCGTGCTGGCACCTGCCGCTCCAAGCTTTTCAACGAGGCGGGCAATGATGTTCCGGTTCCACGGCCATCGTCCATAACGCTCCAGACTTTCGTCATCAATCGAGACGACGGCCACATGCTCCGCTTTTTTCAAAGTGCCTCTGGCGCGAAACCGGAAATCGATGCTCTTGAGTTCGAGTTGATGCAGAAGGGGTAAGGAATAAGGGGATTCCAGGAGAATGAAATAGCCGATCAGCGCAAGCGCGATGATGCCCGCGGTGATCTTCCAGGGGCCGGGTTTGATTAGTTTCCAGAGCTGTTTCATTCTTTATCCAAGCAAACTGCCGATATTCTTCGCCAGACTTTGTTGGAAGACATTTTAGCTCCTCGACGTACCAGAACAGTACGCCTGCGTCGCCAAAATGTCTTCCGCCTCGTCTGGCTCGAATCTCGCCAGTTTGTGCAAAAATTAGTTTTTTTGAGTGTCTCTTCAAAATTCAAAGGTATCTCCAGATTTTGCAATCTTTACTCTCTTCTCCAAACCGAGCTCTTTCAACTCTTTTTCGATCCCCTCGTGAAAGGGGGGCTTAAGGTGATAGGCAAAAATCGGGATATTTTTTTTGATCTTCTGAATCTCATTGCTCAGGGATGCAGTAGAAATGTGCCGGCTTTGAATGGCGGCAGACGCATGAGCTTTTGGAAAACTCAATTCCAGGAAGACCGCTTTGAGATGCTCGATCTGATTCGCGGCTTTCCAGAGTTCTTCTGTCGGTCCCGTGTCGCCGCTGATCACGATACCGCTCTTTTTCCCGGCCCCCCCTTTTTCGCTGACGATATAGCCAAAAGCCTGGAAAGAGTGATTCACTGGAATCGGTGTGATCGTGAGAGGTCCGATCGACAGATCTTTTCCTGCTTCCATTGGATGCAGGGTGAGGGAGGGGCGCGAGGGGTCAGGTCTCCTCGTGCAGTCTGGCCAGATCAGATCATTAAAGAGATGATTCTGAAGCGCGGTGAGCACCTGGTCCCCTCCATAGAGGTGAATGGGGGGGGCTTGAACGGGGGGAGCTAATGTCCCGAAGCGATTGATGGCGAGAAACGGGAGATCGCGTATGTGATCCCAGTGACTGTGAGTGATGACGACAGATTGGATCTTTAACTGATCTTCAAAAGAGAGAGCCGAGGCAATCGATCCTGCATCGATTGCGGTCTCTCCATTTATGAGAAATGTCGTGGTGAGAGGGTGCCTCGCTTCTACACCCCCTTCCGCTCCGAGGAGTTGAATATTCATCTGTAGGATCGGCCTGATTTATTGTTATCTATTCAGAATAACTGTAAAATAGTGCCATATGTTTGACAAGAAAAAGTTGCAGAATCTCTCTCATCGACCCGGCGTCTACCTGATGAAGGATCAGTCAGGGAGGATCATTTATATTGGAAAGGCGAAGGATCTTCGCGCGCGGGTCCGCTCCTACTTTGCCGAGGAAGAACAGCTCACTCCAAAAAACCGCCTCTTAGTCCGAAATATTTTGGCCATCGACTGGATTGTCACCGAGTCTGAAAAAGAGGCTTTCATCCTGGAATGCACTCTCATCAAACAGCATCATCCCAAATATAATATTTCTCTGCGCGACGACAAAAGCTATCCTTATCTCCGATTGAGTGTGCA
>JACQJE010000067.1 GCA_016205125.1 Deltaproteobacteria bacterium
AGGAGCATGATTGCACACATCTCTCACGCAAATTCAAAGGCTCTGCGAAGAAAGGAATTGGAAAGGTGGAACGTTTTGGCGTAGTGACCGTAACAGGCTCGAACCGCGTGATCCGTGGTGGTAACTGGAACAACAACCCGGAGAACGTGCGGCCGGCTAACCGCAACAACAACAGGCCGGGGAACCGACCAAGATCGAGATCGGAGGGAGTTTTAGAAAAAAATTTCAAGCATTAGAAGCTTTTTTGATTGTTTCTATTTTCGTAGCCAGAGAAATGACCTGATCGACGTGAACTTCAAATCGGGATGACCAGATTAACCCTAAACCATAGCTATCAACAGCGACTTTTTTCCACTCGGCCTTTGACTTTGGATAGCAATAAACTCTTCTTAAGGAACTCAGGTCTGAATAATAACGATTGCCATCGGATGCTTCGATAATGACTATGCCAGGTTCTGTCGCCAATACATTTAAAATTACTGGAGTGGGGGTACCCATGGGATCTCCTCCCCGGTCAGGGCATGTTTCCGGATAAATTATTAAGGGTAGAAACCACGAACCAGCATCGCTTTGGAAAGCCTGCGAATGCCGCTGATCATTGCCGCCGTCCGGGGATCGACATTTTCCTCTGCCGCGACATGAATCATTTTCCTGAAGGTTGTCGACATAATCTCCCAGAGGCGGCTGTTGACCTCCTTCTCGTTCCAGAAAAGTTTCTGTATTCCCTGAACCCACTCAAAATAAGAGACAGTCACACCTCCTGCATTCGCCAGAATGTCAGGAATGACAAAAGTGCCATTCTCCTTCAAAATGGGATCCGCTTCGATCATCGTGGGGCTATTGGCCCCTTCGGCCAGGATTTTACACTTGATTCGGGGAGCATTCTCTTTCGTGATGACACTGCTGACCGCCGCAGGAATAAGGACATCGCAGGGAATTTCAAGGAGTTCTTTATTGCTCAAGCGGTCTCCACCCTTATATCCCTCAAACGTCTTATTTCCCTTTGCGTAATCTAAAAGTTCCTGCACATCCAGACCCTTGCTGTTGTATATCCCCCCGCTCATGTCGCTCACCGCAATAACGCGGCAGCCTATTTTTGCGATTTTCTTGGCACAAGCGGTGCCGACATTTCCAAACCCCTGAATGGCGCATGTCTTGGATTCATCTAACGTGACGCCAAGGTGTTTGGCCGCTTCAATAACAGTATAGATCACACCGCGTCCTGTTGCTTCTTCCCGCCCCAGGGAGCCGCCAATCTCAATTGGCTTCCCCGTGACGATGCTGGGCACCGCATGTCCGATATCCTGGCTGTAAGTGTCCATCAGCCAGGCCATGATCTGAGCATCTGTCCCGAGGTCTGGTGCCGGGATATCTTTGTCAGGTCCGATCATCTGGAGAATTTCGGAAGTATAGCGGCGCGTGAGGCGCTGTTTTTCGCCTCGCGACATCAGAGTGGGGTTGCACCTGACCCCCCCTTTTGCGCCTCCCAAGGGGAGTCCGACGAGCGCACATTTGAATGTCATCAGCATCGCCATTGCTGTGATTTCACTCAGAGTGACATCCGGCCAATAGCGAATCCCCCCCTTTGCAGGGCCTAATGTGATGTTGTGTTGGACGCGATAACCGACAAAAACTTCGATATGCCCGTCGTCCATCCGGACGGGGATGCTGACGACCAGCGCTCGCTTGGGGTGACGCAAGCGTTCAGCAACATTCGGATCAAGGTTAATGGTTTGGGCCGCCTTGTTGAATCGGGCGACCGTGTTTTTATAGACGTCACTTTCCGTCCATTCTGCTTCAAGCATAGCTTCAATGCTACGCCCCTTCCAACAGGTCGTCAAGATCCGAAAACTGGAGATTGAATTGCATTTCTGGATGAAAACTAGGTATGTTCGATTGAAGGAGAGCAAAATGACGCAGAATCAATCGATCCTCGAAGGGACCTACGACAAGACCGTCTATGCGAATGAGGAAAATGGCTGGACGGTGGGACGATTTATACCCCTTGGAGGGAAGAATAGCCCAGTGACGATCGTGGGACATCTCAACGCCATTGTGCCGGGAGAGCAGATCAAACTGACCGGAAAATGGGATTCTCATCCTAAATATGGCGCGCAGTTTGTCGTTGATCAGTGTGAATCGGTTCTTCCTGCAACTCTGAGCGGTATTGAAAAATACCTCAGTTCCGGTTTGATCGCCGGAATTGGCCCTGTGATGGCTCAGCGCCTCGTGGCGAAGTTTGGTCAGCGCACGATCGAGGTGATTGACAGCGAACCGAAGCGCCTCAGAGAAGTGGAGGGGATTGGCGAGAAAAGAGTCGAGATGATCAGAGAAGCATGGGAAGAGCAGAAGGCGACCCGGGGGATTATTCTCTCTCTCCAGAGCCACAAGATTTCGACCTCCCTGGCGATCCGGATCTATCGGCACTACGGAGAAGAGTCGCTCAAGGTCCTGAAAGAAGACCCCTATCGTCTTGCGATGGATGTCCACGGGATCGGGTTCAAGACTGCGGACGACATTGCAAAACAGCTCGGGATGCCTCCCGATTCTCCACAGCGGGCAAAAGCGGGGCTCCTCTACGTCCTCCAGGAGGCAAGCCAGCAGGGGCATGTTTATTATCCAAAATCTCTCCTTCTGGAACGCGCCATCACTCTTCTGTCAGTCGATGAACTCATTGTCAGTGAAGCGCTCGAAGGGCTCTTGTCTGAACGAAAACATCTGGTTGCTGAGGCGAGTATCGATCCTGACCTTCCTGTCTATTTACCCTCGCTCTACCGCGCAGAAGGGGAGTTAACCGCGCGGATCGCGGCGCTGGCAGAGAGCGGCGGATCGAGATTTCTCGACAAGAGTGCGGTGGAGAGATTTCTCTCAACCTATGAGCGGTTTCGCCAGATCTCGTTTGCGAGCAAGCAGAGGAGGGCGATCTCGACCGCCCTGACTCAATCTTTTTCGGTCATCACGGGGGGTCCCGGGACAGGAAAGACGACCCTTGTTTCAGCGATTGTGCAGATTGCCCGCAAGGGGGGATTAAGGGTCGCCCTGGCCGCTCCCACCGGAAGAGCGGCAAAGCGTCTCACCGAAGCGACCCGCCTTGAAGCGAAGACGATCCATCGGCTTCTCGAGTATCAGCCCGCCAATGGCGGCTTTCGATTCAAGTCGCGTGATCTCCCCTGCGATCTCCTCGTGGTGGATGAAGTCTCCATGCTCGACACCCCCCTCGCTTATCATCTTCTGGAAGCAGTTCCTTCAAAGGCTCAGGTTGTCTTTGTTGGAGATGTTGACCAGCTCCCTTCCGTTGGTCCCGGAAACGTTCTGCGCGACCTGATCGAGAGCGATCTGATTCCCGTTGTGAAACTCGATGAGGTCTACCGGCAGGGGAGAGAGAGCAGTATTGTTTTCAATGCCC
>JACQJE010000068.1 GCA_016205125.1 Deltaproteobacteria bacterium
AGATTCAAGCGAGACGAGGAAGAGGACTATTTGGCGACGCAGGCGTACTTCACCCGTACGTCGAGGAGACAAATAGGCCTCTGACGAAGTATCGCGAAGAATATCGCCAGTTTGTGCTAGTAAACAATTTGGAAATGTGATAAATACGGGGAGTTTTTTAAGTTCTCCTTGAGAAGCAGGAAAAGAGCCTGTTCGACAAATAGATCGCGCTATTTGTCGGAGAGGCTCAAAAGAGAGGTAACCCGTTATGAAGAGCATGAGTTTCTTTTTAACTAGGCGTAATTGTTTGTTTATTTTACTAGCACTTGTCACGGCCGTTTCTTTGGGCTGTACGCGGAAAGACGAGGCGAGGCTAGGGACACCGGCTAATCCGTTCAAGCTCTATTTTATACCCGCGGTCGATACGAATGCGATTGCAACGAGTGCGGATGAGATCATTTCCTTCATCAAACAGCAGACCGGGTATGAAGTGAAGGGGGGGATTCCGACCAGCTACATTGCCGTGATTGAAGCGCTCGGGTCGAAGCAGGCCGATGCGGCCTCACTCAACACTTTTGGCTATATCCTCGCGAATAAAAAATATGGCGTTCAGGCGCGCCTTCGTTACATTCAAGGGGAGAGCGATCTCACGTATCGTGCCCAGGTGATCGTGCGGGGAGACAGAGGTTATCACAAGTTGGAAGACCTTCGGGGAAAGAAGTTCGCTTTTGTAGATCCTGCGTCGACGGCGGGTTATCTTCTCCCTTTCAAAATGTTTAAGGACCGGGGAATCGAACTTGGGGAAACGGTTTTTGCCCAGCGCCACGACAGTGTGGTGACGATGGTCTACCAAGGGCAGGTGGATGGCGGAGCGACCTATTGGTCAGCCGCAGGGCCAGATGGGAAGATTCGGGATGCGAGGAATCGGGTGTTGACGCAGTATCCCGATGTGGCGGAAAAGGTCAAAATTCTGGAGCTCTCAGAAGAGGTTCCGAATGCCCCCTTTGTCTTCAGGAAAGATGTGCCGGAGGAGATGGCGAGGAAGGTAACGGAGGCTTTGGTCGCCTTTTCGAAGACCGAGCATGGAAAAGAAGTTCTAAAGAGCGTCTTTGATATTGGCGGATTTGTCCCTGCGACGGATGCGGATTACAACGTAGTGAGAGAGATGCTGGTCAAGTTAGGAAAGGATGCTGAAGAACTTCTCTAAATAATTCAGGAACAGAAAAATGACTCCTCGTGCTATTCTTCAAATCAAAAATCTCTCCAAAACTTATCCCGGCGGGGTGCATGCTCTAAGGGGGGTGAGTTTTGATATTGCGCCGCGGGAATTTGCAGCGATTGTCGGATTGAGCGGCTCTGGAAAATCGACTCTTTTGCGATGTATCAATCGTCTGATCGAACCGACCGAAGGTGAGATTTTTTTCGATGGCTGCAGTGTGACCGACCTCAGCCTGTCAGAGCTGAGGCGGCTTCGGCGCGAAATCGGAATGATCTTTCAGCAGTTTAATCTCATCAGCCGTTTTTCAGCCCATACGAATGCCATTTTTGGACGGTTAGGTGTCATTCCTCTCTGGAGAAGCCTGAGCGGATTCTGGTCAAAGGAGGATGAAGATCTGGCTGAAAAGGCTTTGTGCAAAGTCGGTCTTGGGCACAAGATGGGGAGGCGGGCGATGAACCTCAGCGGAGGGGAACAGCAGAGAGTCGCCATTGCGCGCGCGCTGAATCAGAACCCCAAATTGCTCCTTGCAGATGAACCTGTGGCGAACCTCGACCCCGCCTTGGCGCACTCTGTGATGCAGTATCTGGAACTCGCCAACAGGGAATTTGGCATGACCATTCTCTGCAACCTTCACACGGTGAGTCTTGTGAAGCGCTACGCAAGCCGGGTCATTGCGCTTAAACAGGGAGAGCTGGTGTTTGACGGTTCCCCGGAAGCGATCAATGAGGATTGGTTTCGTCATGTCTATGGGGAGGATTGCCACGGTGTCGCCTAGGAAGCGTGAGATGGCACGGGCCTTCATTTTCGATTGGGGCTTGGTCTTCTACGGCCTCCTTCTCGTCTGGCATTTTGGCTCTCTTTGGAGGGGAGAGGCCGCGAAAGGGGCCCTTCCTCTGCTGGAGATTTCTGTCTTCTCCACACTCCTGGTCATCCTGGCCACGTGGTATGGAGCTACTCCGGGGAGGAAGCTACTCGGCCTTTCACAGCAGGTTCAGCCCCGTTGGTACCGCCTCCTCTGGATTTTCTTTTCACTCATGATCGCACTCCTGACTCTCGTACAGGGATGGCGGGCGACTCAGGTGGATGTAGCAGCGCTTCTCAACCGAGACGGTTTTGACGGGGTTTTGCGAATTGGAAGCGCTCTTCTCTCTCCTCAACTTTCGATCTTTGACAAAGCGATACGCGCGTTGATCGAGACGATTTATATCGCCTTAATGGCCACTCTTCTGGCTGTCCCGGTCGCGTTTGTGGTCGGTTTTTTCGGCTCGCAAAATCTCATGACCGTGACTCGATGGGGGAGTTTCGTCTATTCTGTTGTTCGATTTTTTCTTAACCTCACCCGTTCTATCGAACCGATCATCTGGGCGATCATCTTCTCTGTCTGGGTTGGCATTGGCCCTTTTGCAGGAATGCTGGCGCTTGCTCTGCACTCCGTGGCCTCTCTTGGCAAGCTCTATTCGGAGCAGATTGAAAGCATCGATCAAGGTCCGCTGGAAGCGATTACAGCCACGGGCGCTCATTCACTGCAAGTTGTTTGGTACGGGGTTGTTCCTCAGGTCTTTTTGCCCTTCCTCTCGTTTACGATCTACCGGTGGGACATCAACGTGCGAATGGCAACGGTCATTGGTCTTGTTGGCGGAGGAGGAATCGGGACGATGCTGATGCAGTACCAGGGGCTGGGGCGCTGGAATGAAGTCGGAACGATTATTATCCTTATCGCCATTGCTGTGTGGGCGATGGATTTTGCGAGTGCGAAGCTGAGGGCGGCTATTTCCTAGAGATGATTTTGAAAAATCTGATTTTGGCAATTTCTAATTCTATAACGGATGTTTCCAAACCCAAGGGGATTGTTTTCGATATCGATTCCACCCTCCTCTGGAATACGCGAAGGCATCTCGCCATTTTTCGTGAATTCGGCCAGAGAGTCGGGATTCCGGAACTTACCTCCCTTCAGCCTCTGCAAGTCGAAGACTGGGTTCTCCACAATACAATGCGAAATGCGGGGCTTGCGGAAGAGGATGTGGAGAAACTGATGCCCCGCTTTCTCCCCTTTTGGCAGGAGCGATTTTTTTCTCCACACTTCTGTCAATACGATGAGCCGATTGTCGGCGCAGTTCAGTTCGTGCGCTGGGTGAAAGAGTGTGGTGTTGAGGTGATCTACTGTTCCGGGCGCCATCTCGAAATAGTGGAGGCAACCTGTCGAAGTTTGGCGAGCTTTGGTTTTCCAACCGAGCCGCCCGCTGTCAGTTGGTTTCTTAAGCCGAAATTTGAAATGCTTGATCTCGATTTTAAACTTTCCGCGGCCGCTGAGATTTCGTCCCGGTGGAATGTGATTGCCGCATTTGAGAACGAGCCTGAGCATCTTGATCGGATGTCTTTTTACCTTCCTGAAGCAGTTCACGTTCTTTTGTCGACAAACTGCCGGGATCCTCACTACCCCGTAAAAAATTTGCAGAAATTCCTGAAAGTCGAAAATTATGCCAAAATATTGGCAGAAATAAGGAAAAATCTGTCATCCCGAGCAAGTTTGTCATTCTGAGCAACTTTGTCATCCTGAGGCGCAGCCGAAGGATCTAGATCCTTCGCGGAGTTTACCCTCGAGCGAAGCGAAGGGCTCAGGATGACAG
>JACQJE010000069.1 GCA_016205125.1 Deltaproteobacteria bacterium
ACTGTGGTTCGTCTCGAAGTGCCAAATCCCGAGTTGCCAAAAACCGAAAGTCAGGAACAAGGCGGAGGAGGTGCGCCAGCGGAAGAGGATAAGAAATCCAAAGAAACTCCAGGGGAATAATGATATGAATAGAAAAATAGCGAGGGTAACGAGGAGTAACGCCAAAATCCTCCGCTTACTTTCAGCACATTTCCTGCGGATCCGCCATCGACCCACTCCTGCGGCGGGCGTCTGGAGCGAGTCAGTGGTTCGTTCTTTCCCTTATACGAGCGGAAGTCGAGCGACGACTCATGGCACTGAAATAGGCGTAACTCAAGCATTCCGCGTCGGAGCGTCCCGCCAAGGGAGTGGGTTGATGGCGGATCGAAGTAACGAGAGGGGTATTGCCCTTTTCCTCGTGCTCATGACGGTTGCGATGATCTCTGTCGTGTTGATTGAAATCCTCTACACAACAAATGTCCAGCGCTTCTCCACCCAAAATGTCGGTGACGGGACAAAAGCCTATTATCTCGCTAAAACTGGAATCTATATGGGAATGCTCGAACTTAAAATTCACGACACCCTTTCCAAGTCTCCCATTATCAAGCAGGCGCTGGGGGACAATGCGGCTCTTCTCGATCTGATCTGGCAACTCGGTTTTTCGTACCCCCCTCCTTTTTCAGCCGCGGAAGGAATCACCGAAAAAATGGCGGTCGAGAGCATCCAGAAAAAGAGCAACATCGATGGGACAATTGTGGCAACTATCGAAGATCTCTCTTCGAAGATCAACCTGAACCTTCTGGCAGAAGAGAAAACGCGCAAACCGATTCTCGCTCAACTGACAAATCTCCTGATAGGCGAAAAGGCGAGGAATGAGAACTTCGCAAAAAAATACGTCAATCTCAACGCGGAAGAGCTCGTCAATAATATTGCGGATTATATTGACTTCGATGGAGAGCGAATTCAGGGGGGGGATGAGGATGCCCTCTATAGTGGAAGTTCGATCGTTCAATTGCCACTCAACCGGCCATTTGTTACAATCTCTCAAGTAAGGGGGGTAAAAGGGATTGATGAGGGCCTCTATCAATTTTTCTCGTCGCACTGTACGGTCTTTGGCGCACAGGGAATCAATGTAAACACTGCGTCAGCGGCACTTTTACAGTCAATCAGCACAGAGTTGGCAGAGGAAGATCTTCAAAAAATTCTGGACCGGCGAAACCGTCAGCCCTTTAAAGATCAGCAGGATTTTGAAAAATTTGCCAGGGAGGAGCTTTTTAAGAGCGAAAATTTTAACCGAGATCCGGAGGTTCCCTTAACGACAAGCAGCGGACGTTTTTCGATCAGATCGCAGGGTCAGGTGGGCGACGTCGTACGAACCATTTTCGTGGTGGTGGACAAGGAAAAAACAGGCAAGGACGGAGGCCCGCTCGTCCGCTATTGGAATAGTGACTAATATCCTTGATCCACCGGCTCCTCGGACGCTCGGACGCGCTTTTCAGCTATGCGCTCGAATTTTGCGCCCTGAGTCCTCGCTCGATTCCGCACCACATGGGTGCAACTTTTTATTCCGTGTGGTGCTCCATTCGCCTCGTCGCTGGTGGATCTGCGGTTATCGCACTGAAGGTAGGTGGAGGATTTTGGATATGCGCATCCTCGGAATCGACATCGGGAGCCGCTCTGTCAAAGCCGCCTTACTGGAGAGCACTTTTCGATCCCAGAAGATTGTCGCTTTTGTTGAGCAATTCCTCCCCCTCTCCGAATCTCCCCCCCCTCCAGACGTGATCAGCGGCGCACTGAGTTCCGCACTCTTCGCTCTAAAGGGGTCCGCCGATCGCATCACGACTGCTCTCCCTGGAGATCTCGTTTCTCATCGCGTCATCGAACTCCCTTTTACAGACAGACGGAAAATAGACCAGACCCTTCTCTTTGAATTGGAAGATCTCGTCCCTTTCCCTCTCGACGAAGTCTCTGTCGATTACATTGTAGCTTCCACAGAAGGGAAAACCTCGAGAATCATCACCACTCACATCTATAAGGAGAATCTCAAAAACTTCATCGCTCTTTTTCAGCGCGCCGATATCAACCCCGATCTCATCACCACAGAACCGCATGCCCTCTTTAACCTTTCATTGATCAATTTTGAAATTCCAGTGAGAACTGCGGCCATGCTCGACATCGGACACCGCCGCTCGACGTTCTGCATTCTTCATGACAATCACCTGGAGATCGCGCGATCGATCCTCTGCGGAGGACTCAACATTGCCGCTGACATCTCGCACGCATACCGGATTTCCCTGGAGGAGGCAGAAGCGGTAAAGATTGAAAGGGGATTCATCTTGGGAGAAGGGGTGACGGATGTCACAGAAGAGCAGGTCCATTTTTCGGACGTCATAAAAAACGCGCTCTCTCCGCTTGTGCGGGAGATCAACCAGACGCTTGTCGCCTATCGCGCGAAAACGAAGCGAACGGTCGATCTCGTCTATCTCTCTGGAGGAACCTCTCTTCTGCGCAATATTCAGACTCACCTGCAGGAGGAATGGGGCGTAAAAACGCAGGCGACGCGTCTTTTCCAACTCTACCCCCCTGGTCCGGGAGTTTCTGCCACATACGAGACAGAAGTGAGAATCGCATCGAGCCTTGGAGATGCTATTGCCGCCCTGGGACAAGTCCGTCCCTATCACATCAACTTTCGCAAAGGTGAATTCTCAGCCCGCAAAACCGGGATCTCCTCTGTGGCCCGCTACAAGCATCTCCTTATAGCGGGGGGAATCATTGCCATGCTCATCTCATTCGACATAGGAGCAAAATATTTTTTCCTGCGCCAGGATCTCCAGAAGATCCAATCAAAAATCGGTGCTCTCGTTACGCAAATCTTTCCGGAAACTCCAAAACATATTTTGGCCGCCCCTCCCAAACTGAAAGCCTACATCGGTCAGCACATTTCAGATCAGCAACTGGCTATTAAGGAACTTTCTGAAACGGCAGCGCCAGGGCGAAGGGCCATTGAGGTGTTGGGATCCCTCTCCGAAAGTTTGCCAGGACTGGAAGTCAAAATTGATGAAATGGCTCTCGCAGGCAAAAAAGTAAAGGTGAGTGGAACAGCAGAATCAATCTCTGCCATCGAATCGTTTGCGAAAGGATTGGAACAGGTGAAATTTTTTGCGAATGTGAAAAAGGGAGAAGTGGCCACTGCAGCCGATGGAGTCAACAGAATATTCTCAATCACACTTGATGTCGCGGATTAAAAAATGCCATCACTGAGAGAACTCTTAGCACGTTCAGCCCTTCTATCGAAGATTGCGGATCCTTTCATCAACTATTATGAAAGTCTCCCCTATGAACGCCGCATACAGATCCAATATGGAGCGGTATTTGCTGTCATTTTTATCATTGCCTTAGTCATGTTTCAGGGGTATCGGGGAGTCGGAAAGTTACAACAGGAAGTCAACGGACAGCGTGCTTTTGCAAAAGAACTTCTTGAAGAGTTGTCGCAATACGCGGCTCGGCAGAGTTATGTCGAAACCCTCTTTGGGCGCATGAGTCAGGTGAAAGGGGACTTCTCACTCATTTCTTACCTCGAGAGAAATGCCGGCAAAGCCAATATTTCGAAAGAATCCGTTGAACGAATCGATCCGAAGGAACTCCCTCCGGGAGAGCTTGTTAAAATATCGACGGCGGAAGTCTCCCTCCTCAAGATTTCTCTGAGACAGCTTGTCGATTTCCTCTACTATATTGAGAGCTCGCCCTATCCGATCAAGGTGAACCAGCTTCGCGTCAGCAAACGATTTGACGACCCGCTCTATCTTGATGCCTCCCTGACCATCGCTTTTGCCGCCCCCAAAGAAGCTGTTCCACCTCCTGCGCCTCCTCCTGCTGAAAAAGCGAAGGAAGGAGCGCAACCCCCTGCGACAAGAAGGGGAGGAAAACCGTGAAAAATGCGGCCCAATGGATCGGCTATGCCCTCTTCGCTCTTTTCCTCTTCGCCCTTTTCCTGTTCTATCAATTCCCCTACGAACAGTTTCAGGATCGCCTCTTTGCTCTCCTGGAACGACGCACAGGATACAGTTTTTCCACCACCTCCCTCAAACCCGATCTCTTCCCTCCCCTTGGATTTGTCGCGTCCGATTTCAACATTCAGGAAGGGACTCGCCCCGCTCCTGTAAAAGGGCTCTTTCCGCTCGCATTCCCCATTCTGACCGCGCGATTCAGCCTCCTTTCCTACCTCTTCGGAAAAGCGAATGTTTCTATGGCCGGAGAGACTCTCGGAGGAAACCTCTCTCTTCACGCTTCATTAGACCGAACATTATCAGAACTCTCTCAATTTCAATGTAAAGCAGAAAATCTTAAACTGGAAGATCTGGCATTCTCTGCCGAGGGAACACTCAGCGGAGTACTCAGTGGAAATCTCCAGCTCTCTGGAGATCTGAATGATATGAGGAGCGTCATCGGGCACCTGGATGTCGCGTTCCAGCGGCTTCGCACCACAAAATTCGCACTAATGAATTTTCCCTTCCCCCAGCTCAACATCGGAGATCTCTCTCTCAATGCTGATCTCTCGCAGGGGAAATTCGTCATTAAAAAACTCAATATCGGCGACCCGGAAAAAGACTTGGTTGCTGAGGCCTCTGGCTCAATCAAGATAGAAAAAGATGTTCCTTCATCCCCCCTTGATCTCCGCGTGAAATTCAAATTTTCCGACGCTCTCGCAAAAGAGTTCGACATTTTCATGCCCCTCCTCGCTCCGAGCCAGACTCCAGAAGGGTATTTTGCCTACCACATCACCGGGACCCTCGGCCGCCCCCTTCCGACGCCAGAGCGGTAGAGGCAGCAGCAGGGTCCCGTCAAAGTCATGACAGGGTGGCAGATATTTGACTCGATCATTCCATCAATCTGTGATAAGAAAGCCAAAAATGCTCATCCTGAACGAAGCGGTCATCCTGAGCGAAGCGAAGGATCTCCATCTGAGGTACCTATGTCACCCTCTCATAAAAAGAAAGATCCCCTCTCCGGGCTCAAAGCCAGGCTGGCCCAACTGATCCAGGAAAAGACGCTCCTCTATGGCAAATTCAAATTGACCAGCGGCCAGGAGAGTCCCTATTACATCAACCTCAAGAATGTCTCCCTTCACCCGGAGGGGCTCTGGCTCATTGGAGAGCTCCTGTACGACAAGATTGCTTCGCACTTTTCCCGCCTCAAAAAACCGATGCCTGCCGCCGTGGGGGGTCTCACCCTCGGTGCAGATCCGATTGCCACAGCCATTGCGATGGTGAGCTTCACCAAAGATATCCCCCTGCCGGCCATTCTCGTCCGGAAAGAACCCAAGGAGCATGGAACAAAGCAGTGGCTGGAAGGGAATGAGCTTGTAGAGGAAGGAAGTTCCATCGTCGTCGTTGAAGATGTCTCCACCACAGGAAATTCGGCGCTAACCGCAGTCAAAAAACTCAGAGAAGCGGGCTTTTCTGTTCCTCTCGTCGTCTCTGTCGTCGACCGCGAAATGGGGGCAAAAGAATCCTTTGAAAAAGAAGACCTCGCCTTTGAAACCCTGTTTAATGCCAGCGACTTTGCGGATCATTAAATCCTGAAACTTCAGATTCAGGATTAGCACGGGGCTTCACGGGCATGGGAACAGATCTCCTTCCTCACCCAAGGCAGTCACACGGTCTACTATCCTGTCCCAGCGGCTTGCGAGGTTGCCTATGTTACGGAAGTTGAAAGGCACTGATAGGCACGGAAAAGAAGGGGTCAGACCGCTTTTTGCCCAACAGCAAATACAAAATCAAAGAAAGGGGCAGATCTCGTTTTTGTCATTACCGCCACCAAACAGATTGACAAAAATGAGATCTGCTCACTTCAGAGAAGAAGAAAATGTCTAAATGAAGACTCCAGTGCTCTTGTCAACTATCTCTCCTGTCTTGGCGTTCTCGCCTGTTCTGTGAATTGCTGAATAGAAGGGGTCAGTTTGCACATTGCACGTTTTTTAAAACACCCAGTACCCGGTCGCGCATTTTGGAAAGTTCTTCTTGCTTCTCCACACGGGATATCATCCGGGCGATAGAAGTATGAGACCAACCCCCGAGTATCTTACCTACCTGGGCCTGTGGAAACCCTGCATGGCGCACGAGAATCTCAGACGCAACGCTTTGCGCATCTACAATAGTCGTTGAACGTGACCTTCTGACTAACTCCTCCGCTGTTATCCCAACGATCTTTGCAGTGGCCGCTACAACCCTCTCAGGCGACCGAGTATTTGTCAGAACTTGTCGCACACCCGGATGATCTCTCCGCGGCCGCTCCATTCCAGTGCGGCTCATAATGTCTTCAACAAAGGCATCCGATCCTAGAATAGCTTTCCACCTAGACGTCTCAAAAATAGCGCTATTTTCGCGTAGAGCATGTTTTCCTGGCAAGCCAAGAATATAGTCTTCGTAGTCTCTGCGTGACGAAAAGTGACTCAATAAAAACTGGGTTGTGATCCACGGCGGAAACTCCCCACCCAGATAAGCACAATGACTTGAACGATCTGGATGGGAGGGTTGCTGCTCGATCCCCGCCTCTGTCGCGTTGAGATGGATGTAAGTGATAAGTGTGAGCAAATAGGTCTCCGTTTCTACAACGCGACTCTTGTAACGGCCACGGAACAGGGGCCCATCTAAACTATGCCGCCTATTGAAACGGCGACTGTAAACCGAATCAATATAACGCATTGTCTGGTGCAGGTTAGGCAGAGGTGTTTCCATCAGCAAGTGATAGTGATTATCCAGTAATGCAAAAGCGTGAACATTCACAGAATACTTTTCAACGGCCTCTCCAACTGTGGCAAGAAATACCTTTCGGTCCTCACTATCGAGAGCTATAGGCAAGTGGCGTAGCCCCCTGTTCATGACATGATAAAAGGCTCCTTCGAACTCGATGCGCAACGGTCTAGGCATGAGGGTCATTTAAAATAGTGCGACTAGAATTGCAACTGTCTGTGCGCAAAAGAAAAGTGCAATGTGCAAACTGACCCCTCTTCTTCCTTCTTCTCCATCTCGGGGGGTTGCGGCTAGCGCAGGAGAACCCCTTCCAGCCAATGAGTCAGATCCCGAAAGAGCTTTGCTCTCTCCAGTTCATTAAAAATCTCGTGATACCACCCTTCGTAAACTCTGCACTTCTTTAATTGAGAGGCGGCATTCTCATAAAAACGGAGGCTGGTGCTGACATCCACAATGTGGTCTTCTCCAGCGAGAAGCAGAAGAAGCGGATAATGGAAGCGTTTGGCCGATTCGTTCACAAACTCGGCCTCTTTGATCATCCCATAAAAAAGCTGTCCATTGGCATCCTGGTGAACCAGGGGATCGGTCGCATATTCTGCCACTTTCCGCGGGTCGTGTGTCAGCAACCGAGGGTCAACTGTCGCTCGAAAGGTGACCCACGGGAGGAGATGAGAGAAGGCTTTGGATGCGAGCTTTTTCCAGAGGGGGATGTCGAGTGAAAGTCCCAGGAGAGGTGAAGAGACGATCACGGCATCCAGCTCTCCGTGAAAGCGAAGGGCCCACCCTAAGGCCAGAAGTCCGCCAAGGCTATGGCCCAATACACCAAACTTCCGTGGGTTCTTCGAGAGAACCACCCCAGCGATCTGATCGATATCATGATAGAGGTGAGAGAAGAAGTGGAAGACTCCCCGCTTTCCTTCTGAACGGCCATGCCCCTGATAATCAAAAGCGTGGAGGGAGATGCCCTTTGAAACGAGATGTTCGGCCAACTCCTGATATCGGGAAGAGTGCTCGCCAAAACCATGCAGAAGAAGAATAGCAGATCGTTCCGCCTCGTCCGGAAGCCACTCCTGGTAAAAGAGATTGACGCCGCGGCTGTTCGTGATGATCTGTTCGAGATGCTTCATGACTCAACGGCTTGTAACACATTCTTTAAAAATTGTCGCTCCTCCCTGGAAAGGGTCAGAAATTTCACTCCGATCCCTCGCACGCCCCCGCGCTTGACCCAGGTCTCCATTCCCTCGACCGTTGAAATCGTATTCTCGTCGTACGCATTCTCTTCACTTTCATAAACGACCTCGGCTTCGGTATTGACCTGAAGCTCTTCCGTGTCGAGAAAAACGCGGAGTCCAATCAGATCTCCCCTTTTGAAAGGCTCGTCGACTTGGAGAAATGCCCCTCCTTCCGAGATGTTGATCACCGTCGCTTCAATTTTCTTCTTCTTCCCAGGGAGTGTCACTTCCGCTGGAAATGAAATGTCGACTCGAGGGTGTTTCCTCTGCTCCCGACCCATAGCGGCCTCCTAAATTGGTGGAATTTTCTGAGTCTTTCCAACTCTCAGGATAACAGTATTCTTTAAAGCCGCAAAACGGACAGTGTGATCCCGGTCTGGGATCAAACTTCCCCGCGCCAATATCGCTCACGATCGCGTCGATTTCACGCGCGACTCTCTCCAATCTCTGCTCATTGATTTTCTCACTGATGAGATCCCCTGTCCTTAAAAAAGCCAAATGCGTGGCGGAGACTCTCCTTCCGGTCATCTTCTCTATGGCATAAGCGTAACAGTCAAGCTGAAATTGAAATCCCCCCGCAACAAAATGGAGTCTCTCTTTTTCTACGAGATTCGTCTTAAAGTCGACAATTTCCCACTCCCCATCTCCATTGAGAAGAAGGGCATCCATGACCCCCTCTAAGCGGTAGTTCTCACCCGCCAAAACAAAGAACTCTTCTCTCTTAATGAGTGGGGCTGACCGAAGCAATCCAAAAACTGGCGTCTGAACAAGCTCTTCAATCAGTGAAAGAGCAGTCCCCTTCATCGCCTCAATCTGAGGAGAAAAGAGAATCCGAATGCGATCCCAGAGAAAGGGAATCGACTCTTTCTCGTAATCCCACTGCTGGAGCAGAGCATGCATGACGCTTCCAAAAAGGGCATCGCCCCGCATGCCGCGCGTCTTTCCGGCTACCTCTGGAATATGGTGAACAAATTTGAGCTGGTATTTCAGCGGACAGCGGCGATAATCCATCAACTGCGAAACGGAGAGTTGAAGGGTGCGCTGAAGGGTTAAGGGTGAACGGATGGTTGCCGCAGCCGAAGGATCCAGATCCTTCGCTTTCGGCTCAGGATGACATCTGCTCTCAGGATGACATCTGCTCATGAGAGCAGCATTGCTCGGGACGAGAGTACTGCTGTCCATTTCCTGACACTGAGGGAGATGAACAAAAGGAGCAAGCCAGGAGGCCCAGCTATTTCGCTTCGGCTCTTGCTCTTCTATAAACAGGTGAGGAAGGATCAGCCGCTTTTCTGAGCGGGTACAGGCGACATAGAGGAGACGGCGGCTCTCCGCAATCCGATTCTTTTCGGAAAGGGATCTCAGCCACTCATGACCGACGGACGGCCGTCTCTCCCCGCTCACCTCGCGGCAGGCAATTCCGATTCCCCCTTGCCGGGAAAAAAGAGCGGAAAGCGTCTCCCGCGGCACCTCACTCTCCAACTGGGGGAGGATCACCACTGGAAATTCAAGCCCTTTTGATTTGTGAATGGTCAGAATTTTTACAGAATGGACTGCCTCGGATTCAAGTTGAAATTCTCCACTCTCTGCACCCTGGAGATCGAGCTCTTTCAGAAATTCCAGAAAATCCCCCAGATCAACCGATTTCACTCCTCTTGCGAGATGAATCAACTTGTCGAGATTGGCACGCGCTCTTTCATCAAACGCATCGGATGTGCGGAGAAGCGCTTGCGTGCAGATCTCTTCCAACATCTCCGCCGCAGATCTCCTTCGGGATTCCTCTCTCCACCGCTTCAATGTTTTCGCGCCAAGGAGAAGTTCTTCTCCCGCTCTTTCCGGAAAGATAGCCAAAAGAGATTCGTCTGATAAGCTCTGCGCCATTCCTCCTTGCATCTTTTGACTCAGCATGAGCAGAACAGAAGAGGAGATTGAAAAATAGGGGGAGCGAAGAGCGGAGAATGAGTCCAAATCGTCTCCTTTCCCGCAGATCAAACGCATGACAGAGATGAGATCGCGAATTTCCGGAGCCGTGTAAAACCCCGAGCCGGCAGTCGTGAAATAAGGGATCCCCCGCAGAGCCAATTCTCTTTCGTAAAAGGCGACATGAGTCATGGCGCGCAGTAAAATTGCCACATCGCCAAAGGAGGCCTCTCCTTTCTGCACGAGACACTGAATCAATCCTGCCACTTCAGCCGCTTCTTCCCTGCGCCTCTCCAGGGCGTCCGTCTCAGCAAAAGGGGCCGGCGCTCTGGTCCATAAAATGGCCTTCTCATCGTCATCCTGGCCGCGGGATGGAGCCGCCAGATGCAGGGGCCGGGAAAAAATCGGATCCTCTTCAATATTGGAAAAAACGACATTGCACCAATCGATGAGGGAGGGGGATGAGCGGAAATTCGTACGGAGCTCAAGAAATTGTCCCCCTCCATTAATGAGATCGCTCTTGAGATTCGAAAAGAGCTCGACATCCGCGCCGCGGAAGCGATAGATCGACTGCCTCGGGTCACCCACCACAAAGAGCCCTCCAGCAGAACTCAAGAGACAGATCAATTCCCTCTGCCGAAGGTCGATGTCCTGGCATTCATCGACAAAAATGGACCTCCACCGCGCGCGGATCTGCCCCAGGAGATCTTCTCTTCTTCTTAAAAGATCGAGGGCAAGGGTCTGAAGGTCATCAAACGTGAGACTGCCTCTCTTCTGCTTTTCACGCTGGTACACGGCGCAGACCCTTTCAAAGAGGCGGCAGAGCGATTCATAGATTTCAGCGGCCATCCTTTCCACTGCCCCGTCCCATTGCCAGGTGAGCCACGGCTCATATCGCGCAAAAAGTCCCCGCAGTTCCCCAATCGCGCTTTTCAGACGGAGATACTCTTCGTCTCCCCAACTCTTGTCCCGCCCCCTCAAGTCCCAAAGTTCTGGAATCAGGCGAATCTGTTCCCTCAATCCCTCTCCGCGGACGGGAGCGAGGGAAAGGATCTTCACCAAAGCACGGCGCCTCTGTTCCAAGAGACGCCTTTCATCGTGATCTCCCAATTCTTCGAGTTGTTTCCAAATCCCTTTCAGCCGCGGATCCCTCAAAAAGCCAAGAAGCGCCTCCTCCCCCTTTTCTCTCAAGAGGCGAGCCGACCATTGCTCATAATCTTCTCTTTTGGAACCCATTGCGCTGAGAGCGCTGATCCATTCCGCTTCCTTCGCGAGAGCGGCATGCAGCACTCTCTTAAGACCGCGATAGCCAAACTGGTTCACCAGCAGAGGGATGTCAATCCCCGCGCCCCTTTCCTGCACGCTTTTCGAAACAGTCTCCCGAATCACCCGCTCCAGCAGGATGAGGGCCGCGCCTTCATCCATGATCTGAAAGAGAGGATCGATGCCGACAGCATAAGGGTATTGACGCAGGATAACGGCACAGAGACCATGAATCGTTGTGACCAAGGGGAGAGTCTCCCCCTCCTTCAGCACAGATTGAAGACGCCCCTCCATTTCAAGGGTCGCCTTTTCCGTAAAAGTGATCGCGACTATTTCCTCGGGGCGGCAGATCCCGGAGCGAATGAGATGGAGAATCCTCTCCGTCAGGACCCGGGTCTTGCCGCTCCCCGCCCCGGCCTCCAGACAGATTGACACCCCTCTCAGGTCGACCGCCTCCCGCTGTTCCCGATTCATCTCCATCATCCCGCCCTCCACTCGTCACGCAAGCCGTCTGCAGGCACAGTGCTCCGGACAATCGTCTGAAATCTCCAATCGCTCCATCTGCCACAAGAGATCCCATCTTTCAAAAATCTTCTCTTTGAGACGAAAATAGGCTGTATGCATCTCATCCGCTTTCAGGCGAGGCCGAATCTTCCCCTCTCCCAAAATATACCACCCTGCGTCAACTAACTGATAACCGGGGAGGATGAGATGGGAAATCGCCTCGGCGTAAAGAGGGAGCTGGGCGCTCTCACCCTTTAAGATTTCCGTCTTTGAGGGGAGAGACGAGCCTGTCTTGTAATCGTAAACGGCAAATTCGCGCCGACCGGGATGAATATCGATCCGATCAATCATGCCGCGCACAAAAAGGACCTTTCCATCCTTTTCCATCAAAAGGGGCTCGCTCTCTTCGCGCATGCCAAAGGTCTCTTCCAACGCATAAATCTCCCACCCCGCTCCCCTCTTTGAGGAGAGTTCTCCTTCTGCGGCAATAAACCGCTGAAGGAGGATTCTGATCTCCTCGCGCTGGAGTTTCCACATCTCTGGAGTGAGCGGATGCTCGTAGTGGGAAAAGGTCTCTTCTGCCAGAGAAAGAATTTCTGCCATTCCCTCCTTTTCTTCTTCAGGAAGGATCAAGCCAGCTCCACGTCTCTTTCGCTCTTCGTAAAATCCTCGAAGAATGGCGTGAACGAGTGCCCCCCGCTCCGAGGGGAGGAGGAGTTCCTGTGGGGTGTTGAGCTCACGGAATCCAAGGACCTTCAGAAGGAAGAAGCTCGTCGGACAGCGGAGCAAAAGATCGACTTCTGTCGCCGAAAGCCCCCTCTGATCCAGACGGAAAGAGGCAAGCAACTCATCGCGAAGAGGGGCTTCCACTGGAAAGAGGCGCTGGACAAACCGCCGCGATACCGTTGTCGGCCCATGGGGCTGGAAGAGCCGCTCTTCGCACCGTCTCACTTCCTGAGGCAAAAGAGGCGACCGCTTGAGCATTCTCCCCTGCGGATCACACGCGGCCATGCTGAGGAGGATCTCCCCTTTCGGGTCTACAGAGAGAAGGAGATTGTGCAGCCACCTCTTTTCGCGTTCGACGTGATCTTCCCGCACGGGAAAGCGATGCTCTCCCAGGCGCTCATTGAATTCCCTCCGCGCCCGGTCGGAGAGGAGGCAGTTCGATGGGGGGAGTGAGGGAATATGCCCTTCATGAAATCCCGGAAGATAGAGATATCGAACCGGGCCATCTCCGGAAGGAATGCTCCGGCCTCTCGAAACGAGGATCCCTTCCTGAAGACCCGGGTTCCAGCGGTACATTTCCAAAGCAGTCCAGCGAATCCACTCTTTAAATATTTCTGCAGAAAGGCGGCCCGGCAGGAGTCCCAGTATGACCAGATCCTCGATTTCATCGAGCCGCTCGCGAAAACGATTCCATGCAGAGAGATCCTTGGCGGAAAGAGGGAGGGGAACTCCGCTCCATGCCGCATATTTTAAATGCGCCTCGCTCGCCCATGTATCAAGCGCTTCCATCCCTTCTCCCAAATTCTGAGCCAGACAAACGCGCTGAAGAGAAGAAATCCATTTCCCGCGATCAGCGAGTTGAAAATAAGGCGAATGTTCCGGCAAGGTCGTCTCCCTGGCGCAGAGCAGATCGACAACGCCCTGAATGAGGCGGTTTTCTCTCAAGGGGGAGGTCACGACTGTCGAGAAAGGGAGTTCAAAGAGTCTGGCACCTCGGGCCAGGAGATTGAGATAGGAAGAAGAGGATCGCACAACCACGGCCATTTCTCCAGGAGAAACACCTTCCAGAAGCTTCTCCCGGATATCGAAACAGATCGATCGTACCTCGCGCTCAGGAAATTCTTCAGAGAAAAAACGGATCTCCCCGATTTCTGACCGCTCGGCCAGTTGATACAGTTTGAGAGAAAAACCTTTCTGCGCAAGTGTGGCGAACGCCCGCTCTTTCGACCACGTCTGCGGCACCCAATTGATGAGCCAGCACTCACGCCGGGCTCCCTGCTCAACCCCTTTCGCCCATCTGGAAAAAAGATCCTCGTCCGTCGTTATATCCCGAAATTGCTCTTCCAGGCTCGAGAAGAGACTAAAAGAGACCCTCCGCAGGCCGGGGTCAGGAGAAAAGCCGAGGTCGGAGAGTTCTGAGATTGTGAGATCCGCATCCTGAATCTCCCGCAAGCAGCGATAAAAGAGCCGGGTCCAGCCAATCAGAGGCTGGCCATAGAGGGGACTCTCTCTTCGCCCTATCTCCTCCCGCAACCTCCAATAGAGAAGGGTCTTGACCTGAAACGAACTGAAAGGCACAAGCCGTCCAAGCTCAGCATTCGCATGCAGTCGAATCCACTCCAGGAGGGGAAAAATCGGTGCGGCTAGAAGCCCCGAACCGATCTGCTCAGCAAGGTGAGATCTCAAGAGGCGGCTGGTCTGCCGATCCCCTGTTAAAACGAGGAAAGAGGCGGGCTCTTTCCGCCACTGATTCAGGATGCTTCCAGTCAGTTCCTTCAAATTGACTTGGGTCACCGTATGGTCTAGCGTGCCTTCCCGAGTGGTCATTGGCGAGGTCTTTCCATGAAAGGATCATTTTCCGAGTCGTTTTCTGAAATGACAGTTGGAATCTGCCGTCTTTCCCTTATCTTAGCCGATAATAATTCCCTGAAAGACAAAAGACAAGCAATGCGGAAAATTAAAGACACGATCCGCAATCGTTACAACGTTTCCATTGCGGAGGTTGGGGATCAGGAGCTCTGGCAGAGAGCCTTGCTTGGCATTGCGCTGGTGAGCAATGATCGGCAGAAAATAGAATCGGATCTCAGAAAGATCATCAATGAGATCGAAAAAATGCACATCGCTCAGATGATTGAGGAGAAGATCGACATCTTTCCCTTCCATTAACCGAGGTAATATTTGAGGAGGCGGCGGAGTTCGCGGGGGGTCTCCTCCCTTCCTTCTATGAAACGCTTCATTTCGTCGACGTAGCGGCGCATTTGGGAGGTCAGCGCAAAGGTGTCGAGCACCTCCAGCGAGCGCAAAGCTGACTGGATAATGGTCGTGGCCATCGGGTCAGTCAGGCGCGTCTGATCGAGATCTTCCACGGTAAAGAAGCCATCGCCACTCGCCTTGGCCAGGATCACGCCCATCACAGCGCAGTTCGACATGAAGTCGGAGAGAGGAAAACGATTGAGCCCGCTGAGATGCGCTGCCTGCTTTGCCTTCCAGATCCGCCGCTCCATCAACGCGACGTCGGCCGCATAGAAAAGGCTCACTAATTCATTGACGACAAACCGTGTGGAGAGCCGGCTCTTCATAGCGCGCTGGGCCAGCTCGCCAACCGCTTCAAAATTCACCCCTATCGAGCCAAGATAGGCAGAAATCAACAATTTCTGCGCTTCGCGGCTGGCACTCAGTGCCGGCATCTCCAGAATGGCAATCGCCTCCTCATACTCTCCTTTGTCAATAAGCCAGGCCGCCTGATCGAGATAAGCCCTCTCTGTCTCTTCGGGAAGACATGAAGTGATGAGAAATGAGGAGAAGAGGATCAAGAGTACAACGGCTAAGCGTCCTTTCTTCATATGCACCTCCCTGTCCCCTGCTACTCTTCTTTTCGGAGGTGCATCAGAAAAAATTTAGGGCAGGTTATGATTTAACTTAGGCCGCTAATTTTGTATCGAGAACCGCGCGGACTTTTTCAGCGAGCTCCTGGAGCGTAAAAGGTTTTCGCAAGAATTCAAAACGGGGATCGAGCATGCCGCGGGAAAGGATGATGTTGTCCGAAAACCCGGAGGTAAAAATAACCCTGATATTCTGAAATATCTTTCGGATCTGCAGAGCAAGATCCTTTCCATTGATCTCTGGCATAACGACATCCGTCAAAAGAAGATCAAAGCCTCTGTTCTTTTCCGTTTCTGCCAATCGCAGAGCCTCTCTTCCATTGGCTGCGACGATCACTTCATAGCCGAGATCTCGCAAGATCCGCTCTGTCAAAGACCTCACAGACGGAGCGTCTTCCACCAGCAGAATCCTCTCTCTCCCTTGAGGGAGAACTTGACCCTCTTTCGGTTTACGAGGAGGGATCCTCACTTCCCTCGTTTGGGGTAGATAAATCTTAAAAATTGTTCCTTTTCCCCTTTCGCTTGTCCACCAGATATGGCCTCCAGCTTGTTTAACAATGCCATAACAAGTGGCAAGTCCAAGGCCGGTACTCTTCCCCCCTTGTTGAAGTGTAAAGAAGGGCTCAAAGAGGTGATCTTTGATTTCTTCACTCAAACCAGGCCCTGTATCACTAATGGAGAGACAAATGTAATCGCCAGGAACCACACCATAATGCTGGCCCGCATAATCGTCTCCCAAGGGTGTGTTCGTCGTTTCGATCATCAATCTTCCACCCGTTGGCATAGAATCGCGCGCATTGACCGTCAGATTCAGAAGAACCTGTTCCATCTGCCCTACATCAACTTTCGTAAAGGCGAGATTCTGATCCAGATCCATCACAATCTCAATGTCTTCCCCAATGAATCTCTTCATCATATCTGACATTCTGACGACGATTGCGTTGAGATCGACAACCTCCGGCCGAATCACCTGTCTGCGCGAAAAAGAGAGGAGTTGGCTTGTCAAAGCCCCTGCCTGTTTGACGGCGCGCACAATCTCCTCAACGTCAGAACGTGACGGTTCCCTCGACTCTGTCAGGTCTTTCAATAGAAGCTCAGCACATCCCTGTACCACGGTGAGAAGATTATTAAAGGCATGTGCAATTCCGCCCGCAAGCCTTCCAATCGCCTCCATCTTCTGCGCCTGGATCAACTGCTCCTCGAGCCGGTGGCGTTCCGCCATTTCTTCTCTAAGAGAAAGTGTCCTCTCTTCCACTTTCTTCTCCAGCATCTTGTTGAGCTGTTCCAGATCCATTTCGCGTTTTTTCAAATCGTCATTCAGACGAAGCACCTCCTCATACGTCGTCACCAGAAGATCCAGGATCTGCCGCCTCTCGGCCGTAATGAAATAGGGGCGCCCCCCCAATTCCATCTCAATGCCAACTTGAATCTTCTCTTTTTTACGAAGTTCGCCCAACTCGCGGTGACCGAGGATCGTTTCAATGCTTGAGAAAAGCGATTCTTTCGTCCATTGCGGCCGAATAAAATGATCAGCGCCGCACTGGAGGGCTCGAATCAGATCTTCCGGTCCCTTGAGAGAAGTAATCAGCGCGACTGGAATTTCGCTAAACTCCCTGCTCTTTTTGATCTGCTCGCAGAGTGTATAGCCATCCTGGTCCTCAAGTACTGTAGAGGAGATGACGAGCTGAGGCTTCCGTTCCGCAATCCGTTGAAGGGCGGCCTCCCCTTTGGTCACCCATTCGACCTGAAACCCCGCTTCTTCAAGAAAACTCTTTAACGTTGCCGATGCCGCCGCATCACTTTCAACAATCAGGATAGGGTGGCTGCTCTTTTGCGGATTTGCCTTCATAATAGCCCCTTTTTCTTCTCTTATCGGTTCGACTTTGCTATAGATTGAGTGTCCTTGGAAAAACTGGAAGGAGGCGGATGATGAAGGCTGCAAGATGGGTGTCAACTCTCTTTGTGGCAGGTACGCTGTTCATGGGAGCTATGACAGCATCGGTCGTTCCGAGCGGCGCGGAGACGAAGGGGAATAGATCCTGCTACGACTTTGATTCCTGCGTCTCAAACTGTCAAAGGAGGCAGAGCAAAGCAAGCTGTCTGAAACGCTGTAAACGAATGCACAACGATCTCAATGTAGACAAAGAGTGTGGAACTCCCTGTGGCCCTGTCCGCTGTCAGGCGGGCCAAGTCTGCTGTAATGCGAGCTGCGGCATCTGTACAGAACCGGGGGGGTTCTGTATCGCCCTCCACTGCCCGTCGAAGTAACTTCTTAAGGTGAGGGATAGCACCCCCACCCTCCCCTCCCCCATCAAGGGGGAGGGGGAGAGCCCCTTGTTGCGGGTCAATCTCTATGCCTTGCTTTTGCGGAAGATTGAGCCATCTCGATCAATTTTATCCGAAGCACTGCGACCTGGCGCCGGGTCTCTCCCAATGTCCCGGAATTATCGATGACAAACGCGGCCCGTTTGACCTTTTCGGAAAGGGGCATCTGGGCGGCCAAGACGGCAGAGATGTGATGATCCGGATAATTCCTCTCCTGCCGCGTTCTCTCTCTCTGTTGATCGGGGCGCGCGTTCACTACAATCACAGCAGAGCA
Source organism: Deltaproteobacteria bacterium (assembly GCA_016205125.1). GTDB lineage: Bacteria > Bdellovibrionota > O2-12-FULL-43-9 > JACQJE01 > JACQJE01 > JACQJE01. The sequence continues at coordinate 17,855 of JACQJE010000069.1, forward strand.
CTCCCGGTCAAAGTGGCTTTCATAAATGAGTGTCGCTTCAACGACAAAACAGAGGATCCCACTCTCTGCCGCTTGCCCCGCCCGGCGAAAAACCTCTTCGCGAATCGCGGGGTGGACGATCTGCTCCAAAATCATTCGCTTTGCGGAGTCCTGAAAAACAATCCCGGCAAGCCGCGCACGATCGACAGCTCCCTTCGCAGAAAGAATTCCCTTGCCAAACTTCCGCACGATTTCGTCATAAACGGGGGTACCCGGCACCATCAGCTCTTTCGAAATATCATCCGTATCGACCACTTTGATCTCTTTCGAATCGAGCATTTTTCCAACGCTTGATTTTCCGGAACCAAGCCCGCCCGTTAACCCGATCATAAGAGGTCTCTTCTTTTTGAGGCGGATGGAGGGATTCGTCGGTTCCTCCTCAGCTTTGGATATCCCTTTCCGATGAATCAGTTGTGTCTCAGAACTTTTTTTCATCTGTTTTCCGCTCCGAGAGAATTCTCTCGTAAATAGAAATCGTCTTTGAGAGATTTTCTTCCCAGGTGAAGCGAGTCAAAATCTGATCGTTGTGCGACCGCAGCACTTTTCCATCGAGGGCAAGTCCCCTCTCCACAGCGCCCCCAAGAGCTGGAATATCGGATATCTCTTCCAGCAAAATGCCATTCACCCCTTCACGAACCACTTCTGCCGCTCCAGAGTCTGATGAGATGACGACAGGAATGCCGCTCGACATCGCTTCCAGACATGCGTTGCTAAAAGGCTCATAAATACTCGGCAAAAGAAAAAGATCGGCGGCCTGATACCACTGCACCACATCGCGAGAGGGTTCCACAAAAAGCACCTCTTTGCTCACGCCCAGAGAGTGGGCCAGGTGGAAGTAGGAAGAGCAACTCCCTCGTCCGATCACCACCAGGAGTGGAGAGAGATGCCGCAAAGAGGAGAGCGCATGAATCGCAAAATCAAGCCCTTTGCGCTCAAATCCAGAGCCGACAAAGAGCAGGAGAGGTCTGTCCAGAGGGAGTGAGAGGCTCTTTCGTACTCTCTCTTTTTCCTCTGGCTCCTCCAGCGGGCAGAAATGCGTTCGGTCGACACCATTATAAATGACCACCACCTTCTCAGGATCTATTCCATAATGCTCAACCAGCTCCCGCTTCCCTCTTTCGGAGTTTGCAATCACATACTTTGTTCCATTTGACGCTAATTGTTTCCGTTCCAAAAAAAGAATGAGCTGGTGAAGCGGGCTCAGAGATAAGAACACCCCTCTCCATGGGCCAAGAAAACGACGCCGGCGATGGAGCCATTCGCGATGACAGCCATGGCCAATCCGAACGACATCCTGTCTGATGGTCCGCTCAAAACTCTGCACAATATCGACTTTTCCAGAAAGGCGAAGCTCCTTTACTGCCCTGGCACTCGAGATCGCAAAGGAAGTGACAGCAGAGATCGAATCCCACTGCGCAAAAGGGATGCGGATGATTTCCACTCCTTGCAAACTTAAACTCCCTGATAAATCCCCCGCAGGCCATTCACCCGCCATAATGGAGACTGAATGCCCCATCGACACCAAAGAAGAAGCGAGGTGGGAAATGTAACGTTCAGCCCCCCCAAAAGGATCGAATTTTCTGGCTAACAAAACAACTTTCATTTGCGCCGCTTCTGTTCGATGCACCTTTGATACAAAGATTCCAGCTTCTCGGCCATTGTCTCTGCTCCCCATCGCATTTCAACTAGTTCTCTTCCACTCATTCCAAGCCCTTTGAGCCTCTCAAGGCTCTCCGCAGACTCAACCAGGGCTTCTGCTATCGCATTGACCGAACCAGGATCCACCAGCCACCCTGTCATCCCCGGGATGATCAGCTCGCTCACCCCTCCGACATTCGCCGCAATCACAGGTTTGCGCATGGCAAGATATTGCCCCACCGCCTGCGGAACCCCTTCGCCCCGGTCCGATGCCAAAATGCAAATCTCCGCCGCCGCAATCACCTCTGGCACATCTTCACGATGCCCCATCAAAATGACCTTCTCTTTCAATCCGAGATCGGCAATCCTGCGTTGTATATTCTCTCTCTGGGGTCCCTCTCCCGCAAAAATCAACCTGGCCGTCGGCAATTGAGTCTCGATTTTCCTGAATGCATCCAAAACAAGGTCGTGCCGTTTCCAGCTTCGCAGAACTGCCGCATAGAGAATCATGATCTCCCTGCTCTCTAAGCCAAGCTCCCCCCTCACCTTCTCTCCGGAAATTTCAGGTTTGAAACGAGAGAGATCGACCCCCGTTGGAACGGAGACCACTTTCGTTTTGTCGAGTTTCTGCGTGCGAATGAGCATCTCCGCAATCGATTCAGAAGTCGTAATGATCAGATCCGGTCTCTGGTAAATTAGATTAAAGGGATTCTTTGCCGGCGGAATGGAGAGGTGACGCATTCGCACCCATGCCGCGTCTCTCTGACCAAAAAGCGCCCCCGCCGCGACCCAGCTGTCAACAGAACTATGCGTCACCACAAGATCGATCTTTTCCGCTTTTATAATTTTTCGCAAAATTTTCATCGAGGAGAAATCCATCGATTTTCGAAAAGGAACCGGAATCGTCGTGATCCCCTCCCGATGCGCTCGAAAAAAGAGCTCACCTGCCGCGCGAGTGGCAATTAAAACTTGATGCCCCCTTTCTTTGAATAAACGGGACTCCAGAACAATCCTCTGCTCCTGCCCCCCCCAACCATTTGACCATTCTGTATGCAGGATATTCAAGAAACACCTCTTGGACTAGGAGTCTGTCGAAGAAATCCATTTTTCCCTCTCCCCTTGTGGGAGAGGGAAGGGGTGCGCCAGGCATGGCGCCAATCTAGGAGGTGAAAAT
>JACQJE010000074.1 GCA_016205125.1 Deltaproteobacteria bacterium
CGAGCCTCAAACAATATCCTAGATCAGCTCGTAAATTAAACTTAAGTTGGGATCTCTGTCATTGATGATTTTTTTTAATGAAGTGCCAGTATAACGTCTTTAGTTCAAAGTTTGTAATGAGATTGTTGCCAACCTTTATGATCGGATCATTTTGTGAAATCCACCACAGTGTCAAGGAGTGCACTCTATGCATTTAACCGAACTTAAAAGAAAGAAAATAGGCGATCTCACGCTGATGGCCAAAGAGATGAATATTGAAGGCGCGGCCAACATGCGGAAACAGGAGCTCATCTTTTCAATTCTCCAGGCTCAGACGCAGAAAGAAGGGTCCATCTATGGAGAAGGGGTGCTCGAAATTCTCCCTGACGGTTTTGGCTTTCTTCGCGCCCCTGATTATAACTATCTCCCGGGTCCCGATGATATCTACGTCTCACCCTCCCAGATTCGAAAATTCAGTCTCATGACGGGGGACACAGTCTCCGGACAGATTCGCGCGCCAAAGGAATCGGAGCGGTATTTTGCTTTACTGAAAGTGGAAAATATAAATTATGAGAATCCGGAAGTGGTTAAAGATAAGATCCTCTTCGATAACCTCACGCCGCTCTTTCCAGATAGATTGATCAATTTGGAACACGCCCCCTCTTGTTTTACGACACGGATTATCAATCTCCTTGCGCCGATCGGAAAAGGACAGCGAGCCCTTATTGTGGCGCCTCCGAGAACAGGAAAAACGGTGATGCTCAAAAAGATTGCTAACGCCATTACTGAGAATGACCCGGACGTGATCCTTATTGTTCTTCTGATTGATGAGCGCCCCGAAGAGGTGACTGACATGCAGCGTTCAGTGAAAGGGGAGGTGATCAGCTCAACCTTTGATGAGCAAGCCCAGCGACATGTTCAGGTAGCGGAAATGGTGATTGAAAAGGCGAAACGTCTGGTGGAACACAAACATGACGTGGTGATTCTCCTCGATAGTATCACCCGTCTGGCGCGCGCTTATAATACCGTTGTTCCGCCGAGCGGAAAGGTTCTTTCTGGCGGGGTCGATTCGAATGCGCTCCATAAGCCAAAGCGGTTTTTCGGCGCGGCCCGGAACATCGAGGAGGGGGGGAGTCTCACCATTATTGCCACAGCGCTGATCGATACGGGGAGCCGGATGGACGAGGTGATTTTCGAAGAATTCAAAGGTACCGGTAATATGGAGATCTATCTTGATCGAAAACTGTCAGAAAAGAGGACATTCCCTGCGATCGACATCAATCGGTCAGGGACGCGGCGCGAAGAGCTCTTGCTTGTTGAAGATGTGCTGAAGAGGGTCTGGATCTTGCGCAAAGTTCTTCAACCGATGAATGCGGTTGATAGCATGGAGTTTCTCCTGGACAAAATGAGGGACACGAAGACGAATCCGGATTTTCTCGATTCGATGAATTCTTGACCCCGGCCTTGAGATTTGCCGGAGGATGTGTTAAACGGCATTACATTTTTCACTGAACTGAAGGGAAATAGAGATGAAGCAGAATATCCACCCCAAATATGAGTCGGCGCGAATTGTCTGCGCCTGTGGGAATATCATTGAAACGCGGACGACGGTTGGAGATATGAGTGTTGAAATCTGCTCGAACTGCCATCCTTTCTTTACAGGGAAGCAAAAACTGCTCGATACCGCAGGCCGCGTTGAGCGCTTCATGAAAAAATACAATCGCAAACCGAAACAGTAGCTTCTCCCCCCTTTTTATTTATCTCTTTTTTTGTCTTTCCAAAAGAGCAAATAATGATGACAATTAATGAAACCCTTTTTGAAAAACTCAACGCGGTTGAAAAAAAGTACGACGCCCTGGTTCGGGAAATGGCTGAGGCAGGAGAAAATCCTGCGCGCAGGATTGAAGCAGCCAAAGAGCATGCGAATTTCGAACCAATTGTCCGACAGTACCGCCGCCATAAAGACCTTCAGCGCCAACTTGAAGCGAGTCGTGAACTTCTTTCTGAGGAGGATCCAGAGCTGCGCGCTCTTGCGCAAGAAGAGATCAAGGCGCTGGAAATGGAGTTGGCCCTTCTGGAGAGAGATCTCTTTGTTGCGCTTTTGCCAAAGGATTCCTCAGATCAGAAGGATGCTATCCTCGAAATTCGTGCGGGAGCTGGGGGTCAGGAAGCGGCTCTTTTTGTTGCCGATCTCTTTAAAATGTATTCCAAGTTTGCGGAGCGCCGCGGGTGGAGCGTGGAAATTATAAATAGTAGCTCCACTGACTTGCGTGGTTTTAAGGAAATCGTCTGCTCGGTTCATGGGAGGGGTGTGTATGCTCAACTCAAGTATGAAGGGGGGGTACACCGCGTACAGCGGGTTCCTGCTACAGAAGCGCAGGGGAGAATCCATACCTCGACGGTGACTGTGGCTGTGATGCCAGAGGCTGAGGAAGTCGACATTGACATTGCGCCCAAAGATCTCCGCATCGATGTCTTTCGATCCTCAGGTCCGGGGGGACAGAGCGTCAATACGACAGATTCTGCAGTCCGTATTACTCATATTCCGACAGGACTGGTTGTGACCTGCCAGGATGAGCGTTCTCAACATAAGAATAAGGCGAAAGCCCTTCGCGTTTTGAGGTCCCGCCTGCTGGAGCAGAAGATCAGCGATCAGGCAGAAGCCCGTTCTCAGCAGCGCAAAAGCATGGTTGGTACAGGGGACAGGAGCGAGCGGATTCGCACATACAATTTTCCGCAGAACCGCGTGACAGACCACCGGATTGGCCTCACACTTAAGAAACTCGACAGGGTGGTGGAAGAGGGGGATCTGGACGACTTTTTC
>JACQJE010000008.1 GCA_016205125.1 Deltaproteobacteria bacterium
CGCTTTAGCGAGCCGAGTCGAGAACCCGTAGTGAGTAGAGCGCTTCTCGACTCGGCCTGCGGCCTCGCTCGAAGAAGAAAGGAATATCGCATGGTTAGATGACTTTGACGGGACCCTGGGTTATTCATCTGCAAGTAATGCTCTCAGGTTGTGGCGAAGCTGCTCCCCTGTTTCAGGCCGGATCAGGGCATAAGCAACATTGGCTTCAATGTAGCCGCAAATGTCGCCCACGTCAAAACGCCGCCCGTGAATCAGATATCCAAGAAGAGGTACCTCTTTTGCGTATTCATTCAGAGCATCTGTGAATTGAATCTCTCCCCCCCTGCCAGGTCTGACCTTTCTGAGGAACCGGAAGATCTCATGAGTCACTACATAGCGGCCCGGCAAGGCGAAGTGCGACGGGGCCTCCGATATTTTCGGTTTTTCGACGAGTCGTTCAATGCGATAGGTTCTTTTGTTGAGTTGATTCACTTGAGCAATGCCATACTTGCTGACTTCCTGAGGGGGAACTTCCAATAGCGCAATCGCGGGAAGCTTTCTCTTTGCGGAGAGGTCGAGGAGCTGGCGCAAACAGGGGGGATCCGCCAGGTAAAGATCGTCGGGGAGCAGAACAGCAAAAGGCTCCTCTTTCTTCAGTAGAGGAGCGGCAGTGAGAATGGCGTGACCCAATCCTGCAGGCTTGGTCTGCACCACCGTTTCAATCTTCGCAGAGGATCTGATTGCGTGAACGGATGACAGGAGGTGGAGCTGATTTTTTAGAGTGAGCTGTTTTTCCAGCTCAGAGTCTGGATTAAAGTAGAGAGTAGGATCTCCCTTCAGCGGGCTGATCACCAGGAGGATCCTCTTGATTTCAGAAGAGATCGCCTCTTCAATGACGAGCTGTAAAGCAGGTTTGTCCAAAATGGGAAAGAACTCTTTTGGGATCGCCTTTGTTGCCGGAAGAAAACGCGTTCCCAACCCTGCGATAGGGATGATTGCTGTTGTTACGTTTTGCATGGACACCCTCGGAGACGGAAGCATATCGGAAGTGACGGGAGAGCGCAAGCCGTAAGACCTTGATTAATCAGTCGGAACAAGCTGTTGGATATTCTTTTGAATAATCGATTTGCACATCTTGTTATTTAATGATAGATTGAATCATGTAATGCGCGTTCACGGACTAAGGGGGATATTCAAGGATGAAAGCCACCCTGAAAGTTCCGAATCCGAAGCGTGTAAAAATCCTGCTCATTCTTTGGTTTACTTTCGTCCCTCTGATTATTCCTCTTTTAACGAGCTGGTTCTTTTTCATACAGCGGGAAAGAACGCTCTATTCGTTCCTGGCAAATGTGACCACAATTCCCGCAGAGGCGGCGGAAATCCGATTTCCGTTTCTTGCCGATCTCTCTGTCAACAGGAGACTGGACGAAGCCGCCTGGCGCCTGATTGCGCTTGTTCAAGGGGAGCGGCCCCGAAAAGAGCGCGAGGTAAAGACGACTCAGAACGATCATCCCCCTGCAGAGTTGGACGACTTTGATCCAGAGCGCGATACACCGGGCGAAGATGCCGGTGTTTCTGTGACGGAAGCAGAAGTTTTGGCGATGCAGGAACTCATTCTTGCCGCGCGGGAGGTTGAAGGGAGTCTGTCGCCTGACGAAGAAGCGGAAAGCGAGGAGCTTGAGGGAGAAAACGATCTCCCGCCTCTTTCTGATGGCGCTGCTGTCGTGAGTGTGGCTTCAGCGGGCACGGATCAGTGGGTCGCAGACAACTCTGTCTGGGAAAGCGGATGGGGTGATCCCGGAGAAAAAGAGGATGAAGGCGTTGTGACCCTTCCCGGAGACCGCGTTGTTGGATTACTCGCAAGCGCTGCAGCAGGCCGCCTTGAAGAAGAGCGGCAAAGGAAAGAGAGGGTTTATCTCTCTCAGCGGGAAGGCGTGGAAGGGGGCATTGGAGTGCCGCAGAGAGAGGAAAAAGGGGCAGATCTCAATCGAAAGAGGGTGTTGAGCACCCCTTCAGCGAACATCAGAGGAACAGTTTTTGGTTTTGGCGGGGGTTTTGGCGGAGCAGCGGAAGCAAAGGAATTCCCCCTTATGGAAGCAGAAGTGCGGCTGGCTGGAGATGAGACAGCCGCTTATACGGATGAAAAGGGTCAATTCTCTCTTGAAAAAAGGGGTTACGGCGGAGTCAGTTTCCTTGAATACTCTCATCCTGATTTTGTGACGGCTCTTGTTCCGGTTTGGTCTGCTGAAGATGAGCAGATTGATATTGTCCTCTTTTCAAAAGAGTTCATTGAAGGCACTTATGATTCTGTGATCGGATTGCGCAGTGATTCTGCGGGAACTCTTTGGGGAACAGTTTATCAGAGAATAGATGGAGAGGCGCTCCTCCCCTCTTCGGGCGCCAAAATTCGTTTGTCCACAGAGTATGATCGAATCGTCTATTTTGATGAAAAGGGATTTCCTGACCTTTCTCTTCAGGCCACTTCCTCATCAGGGATGTATTATGTGTTGAATGCCCAGAAGGGGTTGGCAGAGATCACAGTCGATTATCCAGATGGACGAGTGGATAGTCAGACTCTGTTTGTGAGTGATGGCGGGCGATTACACTATATCGATTTAGGACTCGAGTGAATATTTTCTCAATGCGTTGATGGCCGACTTGAATCCGATACGGACAGCCTGATCCATGACCTTGGCCGAAAGATTGAAATGATCGCCAAAGAACATTTCGTAATCGTCCGGTTGAGGGTGAATAAAGATGTAATCGAGATCCCGGGAATATTCCATTTTCTCCTCCAAGAGGAGAACGAGATTTTTTCTTTTGTCGGAAGGGAGATTTTCGTCTCGGAAAAAGCGATCGACTGTAGAGAGAACGAGTTCTTTGTTGTCGTGGATGCTTTTTGAAGTTGCGATCTTCTGTTCAATGCATTGATAGAGGGCCTGGACAGTAATGTAAGAGATTCCCTGGTTCATGAGAGATCCTATTTCCGGAGTATAGTGATAAGGCTGATGAGTATACGATGCAATGATGAGATCTGCACCGGAGTCTTTTGCGACATGCGTGGAGAGGGTTTGGCGAATCTCGCCATCAAAATAATGGATGGTTTCTTTATTTTGATGAGTCAGGCGGTAAGGAGTAAAAAAGGGGGGGAGAGAGGTGGATGCCGCAACGGCATCTGAAATGGCAATGTCGTCCGTATAAAGACAAGCATGCTCTTCCGAATACCCCTTCTTTTTTCCAAAGACTGTTTTTTGAGAGTAGTCGAGCTGTGTCGCAACAATATTGAGATCGGGAGCGAGTTCGTTGAATGAGAGTGTTGGCAATATTTTGGTCCGGAGGTATTTTTCCAGCCCTTTCGTGGTAAAGAGTCCTCTCAAAAAGAGGTGGCCCTTGATCGTCTCCCAACCTCTTTTGTGGATCTTGCTTCGCCTGAACGGATTGATGAAGTGCAGGGCGGCTGGATGAAAGATGTCAAGGTAACCGATTTTTGGAAGGGGCTTCTCAGCAGAGGACACTTTGTTTGCTTTAGAAAAGGATTTGATAATTCTTGAGAGAGAATGTCCGGAAGCGAGGAGTGTTGTAATTAAGGCTCCCGCACTTGAGCCGACATAAATATCGATTCTGGGGCGGTTTGAAGGAGTTGATTTAAAAGAGCTGTTCTTTAATCCGCCGGAAAAGGAGAACCCCTTTTCCTGAAGGGCGAGGCAGACTCCGACATGGAAGCAGGCGGCCTTAACGGCGCCCCCGCTTGCGACAAAGGCTACGCGTTTCTTGCTTGCGAGAGTTTTTTTATCAGTCAACAGGGGGCTCCATGCCGCGTTATTTGATTCTCAATAAGTTATTCAGAACTTGTAAACATGTCAATTTCTGGGAGGAAAAATGGAGAGTTGGTTACCCATTGTGGAATACGCAGCCAGAACCGGCGTCAGCATTTCCACAGTCAGGCGGAGAATCCGATCGCATCAGATCGTCTATCGATTACAGGCTGGAAAGTATCTCGTCAAATATGGAGCAGAAGATTTTGCGAAAGGGCTCCGGGAGATTGGGGGCTCTTCTGTTGAAGAGCTTAAGGAGGAGGTTGAGCGACTCCATGAAGAGAACGCAGAACTTCGAATGCTGGTCGAGGTTTTGACGCGAAACACCCTCCTGGCCTGAGAACGAAGTGACAAAGCTTTGCAGCTGGCCGCAGTAGATTTGTATTTGAATTGAGTGTTCATCCGGAAATGAAATTCGTTAAGAGGCGAAGCGAAAAGTTGAGTGTCGAGGCAGAAGGGAAAAAATGCCCGCAGGCGTAGCAGAGCTACGTCGAGGACCATATTTTCCCTTCTAACGAAGACAATCAACTTTGTAGCTGTCCGCAGTAGCATTCTATTTTC
>JACQJE010000062.1 GCA_016205125.1 Deltaproteobacteria bacterium
ACTTCTACGACAAGCTTAAATCTATTACGCGAGGTTACGCCTCATTTGACTATGATTTTATTGACTTTCGTATATCTGATCTAGTAAAGTTGGATGTTTTGATCAATGGCGATCCGGTCGATGCTCTCTCCGTCATTGTCCACCGTGAAAAGGCCTATCATCGGGGGAAAGAGCTCGCCAAAAAACTGAAAGAGACAATCTCGCGTCAGATGTTCGAGGTTGCCATCCAGGCCGCCATTGGAGCAAAGATCATTGCGAGAGAGTCGATTCCCGCGATGAGAAAAAACGTCACGGCCAAATGTTACGGCGGAGATATCACGCGAAAACGAAAACTTTTGGAACGCCAGAAGGCTGGGAAAAAGAGGATGAAACAGTTTGGAAAAGTGGAAATTCCTCAGGAAGCTTTTCTGGCCATCCTCAAAGTGGATTGAAGAAAGAAAAGGCCGCTTTATCGGACAAGCTGAAACACTTTTGCAGAGGAGTCTCACGTGATAAAAGCTGAACAGAGAAAACAGAAGAGCGCTCTGAGAGAATATATTGAAGCAATACTCATTGCGGTCGGAATTGCAGTCGTTCTGCGGATCTTCTTCTTTGAACCTTTTAAAATTCCAACCGGTTCCATGATCCCCACTATTGAAATTGGGGACCATATCTTTGTCAACAAAATCATCTATGGGATACGACTTCCGCTCATCAATAAACAGGTTGTTCATTTCTCTGATCCCAAGCGGGGCCAGATTTTCGTCTTTATCTATCCCGAAGACAAGAGCAAGAATTTCATCAAGCGGCTCATTGGGCTTCCTGGAGACAAAATTGAAATCAAGAACGATCTTCTCTATATCAACGACGTTCCCGTCCAGCGGAAACAAGTTGAGGGTCACCCCGTTCTCGAATCATTTTCACCCCTTGGGGAATATGAGATGTACGAAGAGACTTTGGATGAGGCCGCCTATCATGTTCTCTATCTCAAAGATGAACCGAACTTTGACAATTTTGGTCCAATCATCGTTCCGAAGGATCACTTTTTTGCCATGGGTGACAACCGCGATCATAGCCGGGACAGCCGCATTTGGGGATTTGTGCCTCGCGACAATATTAAAGGAAAAGCACTCTTTGTCTGGTTATCGCTCAATCGGGAAAATCGATATCCCATTATTCCCCTTCCCAAAGTACGCTGGGAACGGTTTGGCAGGAAGCTGAAGTAAAATGATCCACGCGCTCTCTATCGACGATTTTGATGAAAGGACGCTGAGGTTGCTTCTCAGCTGGGGAAAAGAGTACTTCGAAGCGGAAGACCTCGCTCACAACCCCGATGCGGAACTCCTCGCAGGCCGGCGGGTCGCTCTCTGGTTCGATGAGCCGAGCACCCGCACATCCCTCTCTTTTGAAGCCGCAGTGAAAAACCTTGGGGGAGGTGTCGTCCGGATCGATGAAAAATGCAGCAGCGCAGTCAAAGGAGAAAGCTGGGGAGACACCGCAGCGGTGCTGGCCGAGCTTGGATGCTCTGCTCTTGTGATCCGCACCTCTGACGCGGATGTACCTTCCGCGCTTGCCGAAGAAGATGCCCTTTCCGTCATTAATGCTGGAAACGGGACTGTGGAACACCCCACCCAGGCGATTGGCGATCTCCTCTGCCTTGAGCTTTCCGGTTATCTCTCGACTCACTTAAAATTGGCCATCGTTGGAGATTCGGCGCACAGCCGTGTTGCCAATTCGCACTTCAGACTCCTCCCGAAATGCGGGATCGATGTGACCGTCTGTGCTCCAGCGGCGTGGCTTCCAGGATCCCTCCCTTCGCTCTCTTCTCGTGAAAAAGAGCGAATCCAATTGACAACCTCCCTGGAAGAGGCACTCAGCGGCGCCACAGTTGCTATGTATCTTCGTGTTCAGAAAGAGCGGCATGCAGACAACAATATTTCTCTCTATGAAGAGTTCATCGAGAAGTACCAGCTCCGGAGTGAGCATCTTTCGCGCTACCCATCGCTCAAAATGGTCATGCATCCCGGGCCTGTCAATTGGGGAATTGAGATCTCTCCGTCACTGCGCAACTCTCCCAAGTGTGCCATTCTCAGGCAGGTTCGCTGTGGTGTCGCGATGCGGATGGCACTCCTTCGTTACCTGCTGGGGGGCGAAGAAGAATGACCTTGATCCACCGTCTCCTCGGACGCTCGGACGTGTTTCTCGGCCGTGCGCGCGGATTCCGTGGCATAAGTCCTCGCTCGGTTCCGGCTCGCATGGGTGAAACTTTTAACTTCGTGCTCGCCTCCACGCGCCTCGTCGCTGGTGGATCTGCGGTTATCGCACTGAAGGTAGTTGGAGGATTTTGAAATGAGCGGCATCCTGCTGCGCGGCGGACAGATCGTCGATCCAAGCCAAAATATCCATAGAGTCGGCAACCTGCTAATTCGGGAGGGAAAGATCGCGCGTATCGAGATTTCCCCTCACCCAGCTTCCCCAAGCAGCGGCCTGTCCCTTGGGGGAGATCCTTCCCAGATTGCTGTTTATGACGTCAGCGGCTCAATTATTCTGCCGGGACTGATCGATCTTCATACCCATCTGCGCGATCCCGGTGATCCTGAGAAAGAGACGATCGCCACCGGAACAGCGGCGGCTGCGGCAGGCGGCTATACGACGATTCTCTGCATGGCCAATACGGACCCCGTGAACGATTCTGCAAAAGTGACGCGCACGATCCTCGACAGATGCAATCGGTCAGCGAAGGTGAAAGTACACCCCGTTGGAGCCATCACCCGGGGGCTCGCTGGAAAAGAACTCGCGGATCTCGATGGAATGAGAGAAGGGGGAATTGTCGCCATTTCAGACGATGGAGAGACCGTCGCGAATGCCGATCTCCTCTACCGGGCGATGAAATGGGCTGCGTCTTCTCACACGCTTGTCATTTCTCACTGCGAAGATCCGGATCTCTCGAGAAACAGACCAATTCACCAGGGAGAATCTGCGCTGAATCTTGGAATAGATGGGGCCTCCCCCCTTGCCGAATCGCTGATGGTGGAGCGGGACATTCTTCTGGCAGAAGCAACAGGAGCATGGCTTCACCTGGCACATATCAGCACTGCCGCGGCAGTGAATCTGATCCGGCGGGCGAAAGAGCGCGGGCTCTCCATTTCTGCGGAGGCGACTCCGCATCACCTTCTGTTAAAAGATGAAGATATTCTTACCGCCGCTAAAGAGCGGCAGGGTCTCTTCCGAGTCGCCCCTCCCCTTCGCTCGCGGTTTGACGTCGCCGCTCTCAAAAAGGGGCTCCGCGAAGGGACGATTGACATGATCGCCACCGATCACGCCCCTCATCTTGAGCAGGAAAAAAATCTCCCCTTCTCTTCTGCCAAACCAGGGATGATCGGCCTCGATATTGCCCTCCCCCTCTGCTATCAGCTGGTTGACGAACAAAAAAATTCCAACTTCACATTCAGTCAGCTGGTGGAACGCATGGCCGCCACTCCAGGAAAGCGCTTAGGGCCAATACTTGGCCAATCGTCACTCGGAACGCTTAAAGTGGGCGCCCCAGCGGATATCGCCGTTTTCGATCCGCGGCCAGAATGGGTGATCGATTCAAATCACTTTTTCTCCAGGAGCAAAAACACACCCTTTGTCGGAAGAAAAGTGCAGGGTCGAATCACAATGACGTTTGTCGATGGAAAGCTCGCTTATCAGAGAATGCAGAAATGAAACCAGCATTTCTTGCCTTAGCAGACGGTTCCCTCTTTCAAGGACGGTCGATTGGATCAGACGGCGAAACATCAGGAGAATTGATTTTCAACACCGCCATGTGCGGCTATGGAGAGGTACTCAGCGACCCCTCTTATCGCCGGCAGATCGTCGCCATGACCTCCCCCCACATCGGCAATTACGGCATCGCGAGCGGGATGTACGAATCCGATCGCTTTCAGGCCGCGGGCTTCGTGATCCGGTCGCTCACGGAGATTCCGAGCACCACAGAGCTCCATGCGATTCCTCTCAGAGAGGCACTCCAAAAAGAAGGCATTGTGGCAATCGACGGGATCGATGTCCGCCAACTCACGCGGCAGATCCGCACCGAAGGAACCATTCCGGCCGCCATTGTCGCTGGAAAAGATGCAACCATCGAACGCGCGGCGGCCCTTGCAAAATCCGCCCCCTCAATGACTGGCGCTCATTTAGTCCCAGAGGTCTCGACGCGCTATTCTTATACAGTATTTAATGAGAGAGTTTTTCTCACGCACGACGTGATACTCTACGACTTTGGGGTCAAGAGATCGATCATCAACAATTTGGTTCAACGCGGCTGTGCAGTCACCGTAGTGCCGCAGAACACGCCGGCCAAGGATGTCCTTAAGAGGAACCCAAGCGGCGTCGTTCTCTCCAAT
>JACQJE010000063.1 GCA_016205125.1 Deltaproteobacteria bacterium
CCCCCTCACCCTAACCCTCTCCCACAAGGGGAGAGGGGAAAAAATGAAAGCTAATTGTGAAACATTACACTACCAAAGGGTTACTCTACTATAATGATTTTTTTCAGGCGAAGAAATAAAAAGATCAGAGTCGGAGATCGGATTGGTGTGCTCACAAGCGGCGGGGATTGTCCCGGCATGAACGCCGCACTCCGCGGGATTATTATGGCTGGTCACGCGGCCGGACTAGAGGTTTTGGGCATCAAGAATGGCTATCAAGGATTGATCGACGGGAATCACCTCTATTATGACCACTTTGGAAATATCTATAGGGAAATCGATCATAAATATTACGCGATGGATGGAAGGCGTGACTTCATTTCTGATCTTGGACAGGCTGTACAAACTTATGATCATGTCGCGTTTAGAAAAATGTCTTATTTAGATAAATTTCTTCCCGACGAACGCGGGTTTCTATTTCTTAAACCTGCTTTAATGGAAGGCCTCAAATTAGAGATCTCTCTCTCTCTCTATCCTCTTGGGAGAGAAATTGCAGACGAGCTGATATCGAGAGGCGGGACTCTCCTCGATTCGTCTCGATGTGACACCTTTAAAACGCCCGCAGGTTTTAACAAAGCCCTCTCCACTTTGCGCGAGCACCAGATTCAGGGGGTCATCGTTCTTGGGGGAGACGGATCGATGCGAGGGGCCCTCAAGCTGAATGATCATCTGCCGACTGTCGGTATCCCCTCCTCTATTGACAATGATGTCTGGGGCACTGAAATGGCACTTGGTGTCGATACTGCTGTCAATACAATTGTTGAGAGCTGTGACAAGATCTCAGATACAGCCGCATCCCATCATCGAACTTTCGTTGTTGAAGTCATGGGGAGAGATTGCGGCTATTTGGCGGTCATTTCCTGTTTAGCTGCCGGAGCAGATGCTGTGGTCTTTCGTGAAAGAAATGTCTCAGAAGAGAGCATCATCAACGAGATTTGCCGCCACATTCTGGCAGAATATCGATTAGATCGGAAGAAGACGAAATTTCTGATCATCCTTTCAGAAAACACAAAACTTTCTGGTGAAGAACTGAATTCAGCGATCCAAAGCCGTCTCAATCCAGATTTGCCTGAATTTACACTGAGGCTCACTACACTTGGACATGTCGTCCGGGGGGGCTCCCCGACCGCATTCGATCGTCTGTTGGGTGTGCGGTTTGGATACGCGAGTGTACAGCTTCTGTTGAATGGGGAATCTGGCGTAATGATCGGCTGGAAGGGAAAGGGGGAGAGCGTAAAACCTCTCTCTTTCGATCAGGATTTGACGCGCGCCTCTCTGAAGACGGTCTCCCGCCAATCAAAAACACTTAAAGACAAAAAGGCGACCCTGACACAACTTTTTGCGATTCATCAGGAGATGATGTGTTACAAACTCAACATTTAGTGGTGATTCGGGAGTTCAGATACAATAGGTAGTGCCTGTCTCAATGCGGCTCTCAATGCGGCTTTCGCGGAATCCGTTGACAATCTTCCCTGATCCTCTTACGCTGAGGTAGGAGAACTATCAAAGAGGCGGCTATGCGAAAAGTCCTCCACCCACTGAATCTCTATCTGTTCACGGGCCTCCTCTTCTCTTTCCCATTTGCCAGCAATGCCGCAGTTGTTATCGCGAAAGTTTACCTTTCTGAATCTTTTCCCGGTGATCCTGCGGAAGCAGTTGCTTTATATAATTCCGCTCTAACGCCAGCCTTCGTTGGCCGTTTCCAAATCAAAAATAATGCCCGCGACGGGAAGGAGGGGACCATCATCCTCCCCTCCTCTGCAGTCATTCCACCCCGAAAACTCTGGTGGATCGCAAAAAATGCAGAGGCATTCCGGCGCGAATTCGGACACCTGCCCGATTCTGAAGTGAGCCGGTCAAATCCTTCCATCTTACAGGCATCGCTTAAGAAAAGATGGCCTCCCCTATCGAGTGAGCAGGATATTGTTTCGCTGACAGACACAGATGGAAAGAATATCGATCTAGCGGCGTACAACAACACGACACGCCCATTCGAGATTGGACCCCTCCTTGAAAAAGATTGGCAGGGGGAAACGATCTCCATGAAACAAAGCTTGCCGTACAGCTGGAATAGCCTGATTCTCTCCAGGGATCTCGATGCCGCCAACACCTATGTCGATACGAATACATCAGCTGATTGGGATAGCGGCTTTTCAACCGCTAGACCGGGATCTGAAGCGCTCTATCGACTTTATGCGCCCGGTCAATCTGATTTGAGACCCGAAAGGTTTCTCCTGAAACAAACCGACATTGTTGCGGCTGTCGCTCCTGAAAGTAATTACGCTCTCCTGGCAAATGCCATTGATGAAGCAGAAAGTGAAATTCTCATCGGTATTTATAACTTCGATCATCCTCTCCTTGCGAACAAACTCATTACTGCCCTGCGACGGGGTGTCCGCGTTCAAATGCTGGTCGAAGGAAATCCTGTGGGGAAGAGATCTGATCAGACTCACGAAATCTTCAGCCAGCTTTGCGAGAATGGGGCTGAAGTCATCGAAATGATTTCCAGGAGAGAAAGCGGTGTGTCAAAACGTTATCGGTATATGCATGCAAAATATACCCTCATCGATCGTTCTGCTCTCATCGTTGGAAGTGAAAATTACAGCCAGACAGGTCACGCTTCGTGCGGCACAAAAGGGAATCGAGGCTGGGAGGTAAAAATTACCTCTCCAGAACTTGCTGAATGGTTTCTTTCCCTCTTCCAGGGAGATATCAATCACTTTTCTCGCGCAGATACTGTCAATATCTGTGAACCCCTTTTGCATTCCCGGAGCGATTTATTCTCCAAGCTCTCTGTCAAAGATGAATGCGGAGTCGATATCCCATCAGAGGCAAACCCTTACACGTTAGCCTTAAGAAGTGTCGATCCGCTCACTGTTGAACCTCTTGTTGCGCCCGATTTCAGCCTTTATGAATTTGGCGGCCTCCTTCGCGCTATTCGCAAAGCAAAAAATACCATTCTCGTGGAACAGGCGAGTGTTTCAACCTATTGGGGGAGAAAGGGGGACAATCCCCGCACCACTCCCAATCTCCTGCTTGCAGCCCTCTTTGAGGCCGCAGACAGAGGGGTGACTGTCAAAGTCCTGCTTGACAGCACATTTTACAACGTTGAGCCCGATTACAAAGACCCGCGGGATAATGATGACACTGCGGCGTATATCAACGCCGAAGCGGCGAAGAAAAGAATACCTATTTCAGCTCGATTGATAGATTTATCTCAAACTCACTTTGTCAAAATTCACAATAAGGGTCTCATTATCGATGACAAGATTGTATTCGTCGGCTCTCTCAACTGGGGCGAAAACTCGGCAAAACGAAACCGCGAAGTGGGATTGCTGATCGAAAATAGCGCTGTCGCGCAATTTTACCGAAGCATCTTTGAAATGGATTGGCAAAAATCGCTTCGCTCCTTATCCCGCACAGATCTTTTTCTATCCCGCCTGACCCTTTTCGATTGATTGCTTTCTTGACACCCGCGCCATTTTCCAACTATAATCAAGATGTTAGGTCGCATCGCACTCAACACACAGGGTGGTGTGTCTCTTATGCTTCCTGAAAAACAAAAAAATCAATTTCGCGAACTCGTGGGGATCTTTTTTCTCGCGTTCGCTATTTTTTACGCGGTCAGTTTGTGGTCCTATCGCGCAGCAGATCCCTCTATCAATACGGTCACCCCTCAAGATAAAGTCCACAATTACGGAGGTATTGTCGGTTCCTATCTCGCTGATGTCTCGCTTCAAACATGGGGGGTCGCTGCCATTTGGTTTGTCCTTCTTGCTTTCATGCTCGCAATTTTCTGTTTCCGAGGGCGACTCCCTCTTAAGCCAGTCAGGAGCATGATTGGATATGTGATGCTGATTATTGCCACAGCCTCTGGATTTTCTCTCACCTGGCGTGAACTCCCCTATGGAGGAGGCCTTTTACTCCCCGGGGGTTTTTTTGGACAAATTTGCGCGCAAAAACTTTCATTCTATTTAAATGCGACAGGGGCATACATCGCTGTCACCTGGTGTTTGACAACCGGTTTTCTCCTTGTCACTAAGATGTCCGTCTCTGCAGTTTGGCACTTTTGCTCTCTCATCTTAGCCGGCCACAGGCCGACTTTTTCGGGTTTGAGTGAGAGATTGAAAGAATGGAAGAAAAGAAGAGTCGCTGAAGAAAATAGATCTTTCACTTCAACAACGCCTTCAACGGAGTATCAAGGGGGTTTCCCCTCTCTTGATGAAGAAGGAAATTTCCCGATCCCCGCTTCTATCCCGCCTTCCATTGCCGCTTCTGAATCCTTTTCTCCTTCTGCGAAGAAATCCACTCTGCTGGAACGACTCCGAAAAAAGTGGAAGCGAACACCCTCCTCACCTCCCCCTTCTTTCCATTCGACGGAACAGACAACGCAGAATCTCAAAGAGAGACTGATGGCCAGGAAGGCTCTGCTCAAGAATATCCCGACACCTGAAAAGCCGCGCGGAAGTTTTAAATTACTGGCTCATAAGGAAGAAGAGCTTACCGTAAAAAAAAAGGGTCCGATTCCTCAGCCTTCCGATTTTAAGCTCCCTTCGCTCGGATTTCTAAGGGATCCACCCTCCGAAATTTCCCGGGGCAATGACGAACATTCTTATAGGGATATCGCCGCTAAGTTACAGCAGACTTTGCAGGAGTTCAGCGTGCGCGGACAGATCGTCGGTATCCAACCGGGACCTGTCATCACTATGTATGAATTTGAACCTGCCCCTGGCATCAAGATTAACAAGATCGCAACGCTTGAAAATGATCTCGCTCTTGCGCTCAGCGCTCTCAGTGTGCGGATTGTGGCTCCTATTCCCGGCAAATCAGTGATCGGATTCGAAATTCCAAATGCCAAAAGAGCGCACGTTTACCTCAAAGAACTCATCTCCAACGACCGATTCGCGACATTCGATGGCATTCTGCCGGTGGTGCTCGGAAAAGACATTGCCGGTTATCCTGTGATTGCTGACATTGCTAAAATGCCTCATCTCCTTATTGCGGGAGCAACAGGTGCGGGAAAATCTGTCTTTGTCAATGCACTGATCTGCTGTCTTCTTTACCGCTTTACTCCCATCCAGATCCGCTTTCTGCTCATCGATCCAAAGATGCTGGAATTTGCAGCCTATGAAGGCATTCCAAATCTCATGATGCCTGTCATTACAAACGCAAAACGGGCTTCTCTCGCTCTCCAGTGGCTTGTCCGGGAAATGGAGCGCCGCTACGATACGATGTCCAAGGTCGGGGCCAGAAATATCGAAATCTACAATAAAGTCATTGAAGGAAAAGCCGCGCGCGCGGCGCGCATGCAGAAAAAAGATTTTGTTCCCTTTGAAAAGATGCCGTACATCATTGTTGTCATCGATGAATTAGCCGATTTAATGATGGTCGCATCCAAAGATGTTGAACTTTCAATCACGCGACTCGCACAGATGGCAAGGGCATCGGGTATCCATATGATCGTTGCGACGCAACGCCCTTCTGTGGATGTCATCACTGGAATTATCAAGGCAAATTTTCCGGCAAGAATTTCTTTTCAGGTTTCGTCAAAAATCGATTCCCGCACTATTTTGGACACGATGGGTGCCGAATCCCTCCTCGGTTTTGGCGACATGCTCTTCCTTCCCCCCGGAACATCAAAACTTCAGAGAATTCACGGAGCCTATGTCGCAGATTCCGAGATCAATCGCATTGTAGAATACCTGGCGAATCAGGGGTCTCCACTTTACGGCCCCGAACTACTCGAACAACTCGTGGAGAATAAAGCAAGGGAAGAGAATTTCGATGAAATTGATGATGAATTTTACTCTCAAGCCGTCGCTATGGTCGCGCAGACGCGCCAAGCATCGATCTCAATGATCCAGCGGAGGTTCCGAATCGGCTATAACCGCGCAGCCCGCTTGATTGAACGGATGGAAGAGGAGGGTCTGGTTGGCAATGCGGATGGCAGCAAACCGCGGAGGGTGCTAATCAGTTCCCTCGATATCTAAAATCCTTTTAGGTAGTTCTCATCTGGAAATGAAATGCGTCATGAGGCCATGAGTGGAAATTGAATTTTTTAAAGTTGCCATCCGAAAATAGAATGCGTAACGAGGACAAGCGAAAAGTTGAGTGGCGAGGCAGAAGGGAAAAAATGCCCGCAGGCGTAGCAACGCTACGTCGAGGACCATTTTTTCCCTTCTAACGAAGACAATCAACTTTGTAGCTGTCCGCAGTAGCATTCTATTTTCGGATGGCAACTAGGGAAGAATGGGGTTAAAATTGCGATCGAGAAAAGGATCGATCGGCTTCTTCTGATGCTGTTCCCAGAGACCCTGATTGAGGACCACTTCTTTGAAATGAATCGTCGTGCGCTGTCCCATCGAATCGACCAAAAGAAGCTCCTTCAAATACTGTTTCTCTCTGTCAAACTCAATCTCAGCAACGATCAACTGCGGAATTTTCACTTTTGGAACGAGCTTCTTCCTCAGCCTGCTGCCAGGGAGCGCTTCGATCTTAAATTGGTCAGCAAGCCTGCCGCCTCCTCCCAAGAGAGTCAGTAAGAGCTTCATCTGAGGCTGTTGAAAATCGAGAGTTCCCGCAAATACCTGCTTTTCCTCAGGCTGATAGATCCAAAACTTGTCCTGAAGAGCAACCAGCTTGCTCTCTGATGGAGCAACGGTGTGCCAAAAAAACTTTCCGGGTCTGAGGTAGTAAATGGTACCCTCTGAAGCCCGCATGGAATGAGTCAGAGGATTGAAAATCTCTTGATGAAATCGGGCCTTCCAGTCGACAATATATTCATAATGCCACTCAATAGGGCTGCTGCTGGAATTCGATACAACCGCAAAGCCGGACGTATCGGTCGCACAGGCCGAACTCCCCGCTGCGAAAAGAAAAAAAAGAGCTCTACTCAGCCCTCTTTTCACCGGTCGTGCGCACTCCTTGTCACTTGAGAAATCCTCACTTCAAGTTCTCTGACCTTTGTCTGTAAATCCTGAAACTTTCTTTTGTAAGAGGTCATGCCCGACATCGTACCGAGTGTTGACTTAATTTTGTCGTCAAGCCGATGAGAGAATTCCGCCAGATCCCTCTCTACCTCCGATTTGGCCTGGCTAAGAGAGTGTACGCCGCTGCGGAGTGACTTCTGAATAAACTGCGTCATAGAACCTCCGCTGCGGATAATCTGCTGAAGAGTCGAAATCGGCAGAAGACTTTTGTTTTTCTTTTCGATCTCAAAAATGATCTGCGTCAGCGTATTCGATGTAATATCTTCCCTCGTGTCATTATCAATCACTTGAAGTTCTCTCCCTTTCCGAATCATTTCCGCCAGATCATCCAATGTCACATACGCAGACCGTTCCGTATCATAAAGTTTCCGGTTGGGATATCTCTTCACCATCAATGGATTCTCTTCCCTTTTAGAATGAGTGCGCTTTGGCATAACTTTCTTCCTCATTTCTCGCTGGCTTTGGCCAGGTTATTATAAAAGTTGAATTGATAAAAGCATGACGCAGAAAAAACGCGTCAAAGCAACGGAGTTCTATCACTTCAGAGCAAAGACGTCAAACTGCTCCAGATGGAAATTTGGGTCTATCTTGACAGTAATTGTCTTCATCGATGTTCGCCGCAAACGATCCATGGCTGGTCTTTCAGTCGTATTAAGGGTTTCCGCAACTTCTGGGTTGACATAAATAACAATCCCTTTAATCTCTTCGCTATGGAGATCTTTCATGATCGATCGAAAGATATCATAAGAGATTGTCGTTTTACTTTTTACATAAGCCTTGCCGTCACAATAAGGACATTGGGTGCCAAGCGTGCGCCTCAAGCTCTCACGTGTCCTTTTACGCGTCATCTCCAAAAGACCCAATTCGGAAATCTTCAGGATGTTCGTCTTGGAGCGGTCTCTCTTGAGAGCATTTTCAAATATACGATAGACCCGCTCACGATCCTCGCTGTTATCCATATCGATAAAATCGACAATAATAATACCGCCGCAATTTCGCAGACGGAGTTGTCGGGCAATTTCTACAGCGGCTTCGAGATTTGTCTTAAGAATCGTATCAGCAAGATTCTTTCGACCGACAAATCTTCCTGTATTTACATCGATCGACACAAGAGCTTCCGCTTCATCTGTAATGATGTAACCACCTGATTTTAGCCATACTTTTCGATTTAACGCTTTTCTGATCTCCTCCTCAATACCGTAAAATTCAAAAATGGGGGTTTTCCCTTTGTAGAGCTCGATGGCACTTCTCAAGCGCGGCACAAAGGTATTCACAAATCGCATAATGCGGTCATACTCTTCAGGAGAATCAACCACGATTCTTTCGATATCTTCTGTCACGAGATCCCGGACGGTCCTCAAGGTCAGGCTGAGATCCGAATAAGCAGGCGCAGGAGCTTTTGCTGTCTCCGCAATTCTTCTAATTTCCTCCCACTGCTTAAGAAGGTATTCTATATCACTCGCAATTTGCTTCCTGCTGCTATTCGCGCAGACTGTCCGGACAATCAAACCGACATTCTGCGGCTTGGCCTCCATCACAATCTTTCGCAGGCGCTGTCTCTCCTTTTCATTGTCAATGCGGCGCGATACTCCGACACGACTATAATAAGGCGTCAAAACCAGATTTCTGCCAGCAATGGCAATATGAGTCGTAATCCGAGCCCCTTTTGTCCCCATGGGAGCTTTGGCAACTTGCACAAGGAGTTCTTGTCCCTCATGAACAATCTCTTGAATCAGAGGAACCCGTGCGGGATAACCAGCACGCGCAGCACGCTCAAATTCGACATCGCCTTCCTCTCCTTCGTCAAGGGGGATCGTATAACTGTCCGGCCCCTCATGGATATCCGCTGCGTATAGAAACGCAGCTTTTTCAAGCCCGATATCCACAAAAGCGGCTTGCATTCCGGGGAGGACTCGGACAATCTTTCCTTTATAAACATTACCCACAATCCCCTTTTCTTTTTCTCTCTCCACATAAAGTTCAACGACATCGCTCTGTTCTAAATGGGCGACGCGGGCTTCTTCTGGTGTACTATTGATGATGAGTTCGCTTGACATGAGCTGCCATCCTTGTCCGTTGAGCAGATGACAAGGAGGGTGCTTTATCGAAAAGAAAGATCTTTTATTATTATTCCTTCAAGTATGAACGTGCCGGAGCTTTTTATTCTCTCGTCAGAGGCACCACGCCACAGCTTATTTCAATCGTCACTGTGACTCGTTCTCATCCGGAAATGGATGTTCTATCCCGGATGAAAACCAACAAACTTTCTCATCCTGATTCACGACTACCGCCAATAATCCTTATCCTTCTTTCTCGATTAAACTCTCCTCGTTTCTGAACTTTCTCTAACACTTATCGCGCTGCCTGATAAAAACCTTAGCAACGTTGCAACGCTAACATGCGCGCACCCTATCAAATGTCTATTATTAATGCAAGTCACATCCCAGCACGAAACCATTCTTTGGCATTCAGTGTATCCAAATGAAATCTCAGCTCACAGTAGGTGACATCGGATGACACTCCTAATTTCTCTCCTTGTACCGCCACGGCTCCTTGTTTCACACGGAAATCGCGCAAGAAAGCTGTAACCGAAAAATACCCCCCTCCATGATCCATGATCACTACTTTTCGATACGGCTCCATTTCTCCCGCAAAAACGACTTGACCCTGGGAAATTGCTTTGACGTCTGTTCCGACCTCCGTTCCGTAGAGGATTCCGGATTTAAAAAGGGTATCGCTCAAATTAAGTTTCCTGCTCACCTCTGCATGCGAAAGAATAATTCCATTCACGGGGTGTGGAAGCTTCCCTTTAAACTTGAGAAATGGGTCACCCTCTTTCAATTCCCTTTCGAGCTGATCCATCGCACTGCGAACCTGCTGATCCGCAGCTGCTAATGCTTCCAGCTTCTTCTTCATCTCCCTCTTTTTCGCACCGAGTTCGCGAACGAACTCATTTTTTTTCTTTAACTCCGCCGTTGACACTTCTCTTGTTTCCCGCAATTCAGCTTCTTTTCTACTCAGTTTTTCCTTCTTTTCTTTCAGCCGGGCTTCCTCTTGTCTCAGCGCTATCCACTCCTTTTCCTGCTCTTTGCGGGAGATCAGCAAACTTGAAAAATAGTACTTTACGTAAAGATTCAATTTCTGGAAAGAAAATCGTCTGTCAGGCTGTAAGTAAATGTAGGCCCCCTTCTTACGATGAACTAACAAAAACCACCTCTGTATAAATTCTCTAATGGCCGCATCGTATTGCCCCAAGGATTCCTGAAGAAGGGGGAGGTGAGAGTTCAGAGAGCGATGGGACATCTCCAGTGTCTCTTTCTCCTGACCCGCTTGTTGTATTTCTTTCTCTAATTGAGCAATCGTTTCTGTCTGCTGCTTTACTTCTCCGATCCATTGTCGATGACTTTTTTCCAGCTCTTTATATGCTTTTCTCATCTGCTCTGTTTCTTGCGTCAAAGCGTTGAGCTGGTGGCGCTGCTGAACTAAGGAGCGATAGAGAGGAGCATCAGGAATACTTGCAACGACTTGCGAGTCCACCGGTATTAGAGAAGTGAAAAGGAGAGATAATATTAAGCTGATCCGAACCATCATTTTCTCTCCGAAAATCACCCTTTTGGGGTCTCTTTCAATGGTAGACAGAGACTGACTTCACTTCTCTTGATGCCGCAAGACTCGAAAGTAATCCGACAAAACCGCCTGCCAACACAAAAAAACCCAACCAAAGGGATGAGAAGAAACGCGGGTCAAGCCACGGCGAGAGAAGGAGCCTGACAGAACGCCCATAGATTTCAAAGAGACTCCATGAGACCCTGAGCAGACCTACAGCCGCTAATGCACCGATGACTCCGTACAATGTCCCCTCAATCCAGAGAGGGAATAACAGGATGCTCCGATCTGCCCCAACCATGGCCATGACCGCCGCGTGATGTTTCCTCTCCCTGAAAGAGAGACGATACAGAAAAGTGACTAAACAGAGAGCCAATATTAAAAGGATCATCCCTGACCCCACTCCAGCCGTGGAGAGGAAACCAAACAATCGATAGAAGTCCCCTGACCAACCTGCATCGTAAGCGGCATCTGCTATCCCGCTCATTTTCTTTATTTTTTCTGAGAGATTTAAAATTTCATCGGGCCGGTAAACTTTACTGACGAGTGCGACTTCTAATGCGGAGGGAAAGGGATTCTCCGCCATTTTTCTCACGAGATCAGCCTGGCCAGGAAATGTTGACAAGAATTCTTCCAAAGTTCTTTTTGGGGAAACGTAATTGATTTTTCTGACCGATGGAAGAGACCTGATTTTTTCGATAACGGCGAGGATATTCTCTTTTTCGATTGTTTGATCAAAGTAAACATGGAGAGTATATTGATCGGTCCACTTAATCATGAGAGCACGAAGATTATAGACAGCCAGCAATCCAATCGCGCAGAGGAAAAACAAGATGCAGACAGTCGCAATGGCAATGCAATTGAGCTTCCAATAGCGTTTCATGTTGCGGCCGATTTCACAAAAGAGAAATTCTGCGTATTTCATCCTTAACTCCCTTAAGGGCCCGTGCAATAATAACTTAGACATCTTGCGGCGTCTTTTGGCCTGCGACTTCGTCAGCCTTCAGGGAAAAAGTCTCAACGTATCACAGGGGATACGC
>JACQJE010000066.1 GCA_016205125.1 Deltaproteobacteria bacterium
GGGATGGAAAGCTTGCGATCATGGCGGAGTTTGATGGAATCCCCTATCACGAAATGCTGGGGATGATTTTTGACGCGGCGCTGGAGCGCGCCGAAAAGATGAAGTCTTAAGTTTCTTCTGGTCAATTCAATATTTCGGAAGAGAGGAATCGATCTTCTCCGCCCATTCATGAATGCCGCCGGTGAGATTCCTGACCCTTTTAAAACCCTGCTCTTTGAGGAAGGCGACGGCGCGCGCAGAGCGGCCCCCATGATGGCAATGACAGACAATTTCCCTGTTCGGATCGAGTTCTGAAATGCGATGCGGGAGCTCTTTCAATGGAATAAGATGCCCTCCGATATGGACAATCTGATATTCATGCGGCTCACGCACATCGAGAATAAAAATCTCCTCTCCATTGTCGAGCCTTTTCTTTAGCTCAACCGGCGTGATCTCCATTTCCGATTCGCCTCCTGAAGTTTCCTTCTTCTGAATCCCGCAGAAAGCCTCATAATCGATCAATTGCGTCATTTTTGGCTGATCACAACAGATGATGCACTGCGGATCCTTTCTCAGTCTCAGCTCCCGAAATTCCATTTTCAGCGCATCAAACAAGATCAGTCTCCCGATGAGAGGCTCTCCGATTCCAAGAAGGAGCTTAATCGTCTCATTGGCCTGCAGGGTCCCAATAATGCCCGGAAGGACACCCAGCACCCCCCCTTCTGCACAGCTCGGAACAAGGCCAGGAGGCGGAGGCTCTGGATAAAGACAGCGATAGCACGGGCCTTTCCCTGCATAAAAGAGAGAGACCTGCCCCTCAAACCTGAAAATACTCCCATAAACATTCGGTTTCTTAAGAAGGACACAGGCGTCATTGACCAGATAACGCGTCGGAAAATTATCTGTGCCATCAGCGATCACATCGTAATGCTTCAATATCTCGTACGCATTCTGTGAGGTGAGGCGAGTCTCGTGACACTCCACTTTTACATTGGGATTGATCCCAAAAATCCTCCGTCTCGCCGATTCCAGTTTCAATTGCCCCACATCAGAGGTGTCATGAAGAAGCTGGCGTTGAAGGTTGGAGTAATCAACGCGATCAAAATCGACAATCCCAATCCTACCCACTCCAGCCGCAGAAAGATACATTGCGAGAGGGGATCCCAATCCTCCTGCTCCAACAATAAGGACGCTGGAAGACTTTAATTTCTTCTGACCCTCAACTCCCACTTCCGGCAGCATGAGGTGTCGGCTATATCGCTGGAACTCTTCCTGCGTCAGATCAGAAAGAGACATGGCATCCTCCTGCGATCGCCGGAACAATTGAGAGTATATCTTTCTCCGACAGAGCCGTCTCTTCCTTGAGAAGATGACGAATGTCTTCGTCATTGACGTAGATATTCACGAAACTTCTGAGCCTGCCATTTTCCGCATAGAGATGAGGCTTCAATGAAGGATGAAGAGAGGTCAACTGGATTAAGACTTCTCCTACGGTATGACCCTCCACCACGACCTCCCCTTTTTGCTCTGTGTAATTTCGAAGTGGCGTGGGTATGAGCACTTTAACTGACATAATCCTATTCTCCATTTCTTTCTTGTAAAATACGAATCTCCTCTAAACTGAAGCGGGAACGGTCATCCTGCAAAAGCCATGATTTTACCTCATTTGTCTGCCCGTTTTCAACAGAAACGATGACATACGACCACCAGGGCATAGCATGCTCCAGGTCAAACGGAGAAGGCTCAGCCAGATGATCGGGATGGGAATGGTAAATGCCGAGAATCTGCAAGTCCTCCCTTTCTGCCCTCTTCTCCAGCTCTCTGTATTGATCCGGCGTGATGAGATAACGCCGCTCCCGCTCTGTCTCTTTTGCATTAAGGAGCAAATAGACCTCTTCCACTCGCTTCTCCCCTCCACTTCCTCGGACCCTGCCAAGAAGCGCGCCGCAGCATTCTTCGGGATAAGCATTCGCAGCCTCTCTCTTGACCTGTTCAAAGAGCCTGGAAGTCATCTCGACCACCGTTGTCACCCCTCCTTCCAAAATGGAAGGCTCAAATATTTCGAACCATCATCGGGAAAGATCGTTACCACCACACCCTCGCTCAACTTTTCTGCCACGCGCAAGGCAGCAACCATCGCGGCACCGGATGAGAGTCCAACAAATAGCCCTTCTTTTTGCGCCAGCCGTTTCACCATCTGGTACGCTTCTTCCGTCCCAATTTCCAAATTCTCGTCCACCAACCGGCGATCATAAATACCAGGAACCTCTACTGAAGGGAGATGCTTTAACCCTTCCAGCCCATGAAAAGAAGAATCGGGTTGAAAAGAAATACACCGGATCTCTCTGGAAAATTCTTTTAATCGCCTCGTCACCCCAACAAAAGTACCGGTGGTCCCCAGCCCTGCCACAAAATGTGTAACTCGCCCCCCTGTCTGTTCATAAATTTCCCGGCCTGTTGACTCGTAGTGCGCCTTCCAGTTCGACGGATTATTGTATTGATCTGGATAGAAAAAGTGCTGCGGCTCTCTTTCTGCCATCTCCTTCGCCAGCCTTCGCGCCCCATCAATTCCTTCCAGCGGATCGGTATAAGTCACTTCAACTCCATAAGCTTCGAAGATCAGCTTCCTCTCCACACTCACGTTCTCAGGGACAATGAGCCTGACAGGATACTGCAGAGTGCGCCCGATCAGCGCGTAAGCAATCCCTGTATTTCCACTCGTCGCATCCAGAATCGCTTTTCCACGGATAAGCTCCCCTTCACGAATTCCATCCAGAATCATCCGAAGGGCAGGCCGATCTTTCACAGAACCCCCCGGATTAAACCACTCTGCCTTTGCGAAAAGTTCAACCGCTGGAGGCAAAATGCCTTGCACCAACTGCTCAATGCGCAAAAGCGGCGTCTTTCCGATCTGATTTAAAATTGATCCAGACGATCTATTTTGCATCTCTTTCTCGCTGGTATCCTGCTGTATCTCAAAGTAAGCTTTTTCCCATACCACAAGTCACCCTTTGACCCAAAATCCTCCGGCTCGCTCGATCCAGAAATCAGGTGGAGGATTTTGGTCAATATGTTAGACTGATCGAAACATAACCCATGAAGAGGAAACAGAAGATGAGCAGGAGAAAAGGATTTCTTCTCACTCTTCTTGCGATTTTGATTTCCATTCCCGTCAGCGCCGCCCACTCTCATACCCCGGATCTCTTCAGAATCTATATCGGGATAGGGCTGGCAGACATTCCCGAAGATCTTCAGATCTATTCTTATTCCAACATGTGGATCATGGACGGCCACGATTTTTCACTCGGAGGGAATGGTCTGTCGGCCCACGGAACTCTTACTCTCCTGGAGAAAAACCCTGCAATCTTCCGGGTCAAAATTGAAATCCAAAATATCGAGAAAAACAATAAAGCTTCGCGATGGTTTCATGAATTGAGAGTGCAAAAAGGTTACTCCAACAATATGGTAACGTACCTGGATGACGAAAAAGGGGAGCCGTGGCGCGAGATTTCTTCGGTCGTTTATGTGAACTAAGTTACTCTGTTAAAAATGCTTTCTGGAAAAAGTCCTGCAGAGGCGATCCCCTGAAAGAGGCTAAATGATAGCGATCATTTTGGGGTGCCTCATCCAAACGCAATAACAGCGAAGCTGTCCCCACTTCTGCAAACATCTCCTGCGGGCCGAGCTTTGCCTCTTCCGAGGGGAGATCTTCGGAAAAAATGCGAGTTTTGACACGGTCCGGATGAAGCTCAAAATCTCCTTCTGCGAATTGAACGCGCTCGCCATTGGGATTCAGGTATTCAAAAATCGTGTAATACTCTCCTGGATAAATCGACCAGCCAGCCACTTTTAGAAACTCTTCATATTTTCTCGGATATTGTTTGGCCACCGCGTGCATCCATTCGTGGAAGAGGACATTGCGCAAGCGTTCTGGGTGAATCGGCTCCCAGGCTCCCTCATACAGGACAATGTAATTCCAGTACTGATGATAATCTCCGAAGCGCCCCTTGAGAGACCCCCGACCGGCCCGTTTCACGATGGCATGAAGTGTAGAGAGGTAAAGAAAAGGCTTCAGCTGAAGAGGATCGCGCACCGCCCGTTCGATGATTTCTAATTCGTCTTCGCTGAAGGACGCCGTTTCGTCAAAGACAAAGATACCAAGGCAGGCAAGATCCAACTGAATTTCTGCCATCCTTTCCGTTATACCCGCTTTCAGTCGACCTCCAATGGCATAATCGACCCAGTCAGGGATATTGTCATAATCTTCATCCTCTCCCCATCTCCTTCGATCGATCGGATACTGATCGACGACGTTTGGAACAAAATCTCCGTCCAGATCGGGGTCAAGCTGATTCGGAAGTCCGTCCTCGTCATAATCGCCCCGGCCGATATGATCGCTCGGATCAAATCTCTGACGAAGTTTAACGTCATCCCCAAAAACAGAAAGGCCCACTACGGACATTAAAAGACAACCAGACAGAGCCGCAATCCGCTTTTGATTCATCGCCATTTATCCCCAATAAGCCCACGCCTTGGCCCACCTTTCCATAAGACCCCCTTCGAGTCCTTCAATGGCGTAAGAACCGAGGATGAAGAGGAGATAGAGGGGCCCCAACACCATCGACTGCTTCGCATGCCCCCCCTCATGGTCGCTCGCCGCGTCGGATCCAGACGCAAACTCAAAAAGTCCCAAAGAAAAATAGTACTTGTACGTCCATCTCCCAACCGCCACATGCAGCTGATTTCCACTCTGAGAGATACTAAAGGTTGGAAAATCGATCGCCGGTGAAAAGGGGGAAGCGATCATACAAAACAGGATCACTCCCAAACCGACAAAGGTATTGAATGATCCGAGCGTCAGATTGCCAAACCAGACAAGGATGTTCACTCCGACGCTATCAGAGCGGTAAGGGGAGTAGAGGGTCGATGCGTTATTGAACTTCTGATAGATCTCAGCAACACTTGAAAGAAACTCATCCCTTTTTTCAGAAGGAATCTTCTCATTTACTCGCTCTATCTTCTCTCGTCCCTCTGCAGAGGATTGAGCGATACCTGCGACAGCATGGGCAAAAGAGCGTACCCATGCGGGATGGACCACGTCCCGGCTTGCCAAATCATGCATCTGCCTCAAGATAGAGTCGACATCCTGAGACAATACAAGGGTCATTCCGAGACAGGCCGTAAAATGACGAATTAAAATATCTCTGAAGGACCGGATCCTCTCCGATGAGTCAAAGTGAGGATGCGCAAAAGCAAAAAGGAGTGGGGTGGCTGCCTCGAGCACCGACTGATACGCGTGGATTTGATACTGAAGCGCAAAAAAGAGCAACGCGTCATCCCGAAAGATCCGCTCCGCATCACTCGATTCGTACACCTCCTTCGAGAGGCTCCAGATGATCTTTCTCAGCTCAATCAGCGGCTCCTCAATCGAAGTCAGATACGTTTCAATTTTCTCCTGATTCAGACGCACAAATTCTTCCGCATCAGCCACCTGATCTGAAATAGCCTCCTCCAGAACAGGAAGAGCATTAACGCGCTCATTGGCCAGCTTCCCAACGGTGCGAATTTTCTCAATCAAAGCCGCTCGACGCTGAAAAAAAACAGGAACCACTTCGTCAACCGCCTGATCAATCGCGCTCACATTCGAAAATTGACAGCCGGAAAGAGGAGCAGCCAGAAGGGCCGCAATCGAGAGACACACAGTCATTTTTCTGAAAAGCAGGCCCATTTTTCGATCACTCCTCGCTGATGAAAAGAGAGGGGAATCGTTAGAAAGGGCGTATTGTAGGCAAATTTCATGAAAAGTCAAGAAATTTAAGAGGGCCCAAATTGCGTCAAAAAGGACGGTCAGCAGCCCTGTCAAACCATCCCTTAAGATGGGGTTCTTTCAAACGTAACGCGCCCATCGCGGCCATCGCCATGGGAGAGAGCCTCACACTATTTCCTCTTCTTTTGATACGTCCCCATCAGCTCTGCCTTTGCAAGGATATGCCCCTGCATCGCTTTCTCCAGCTGCGTTTTCGTCGGATTCTTTAAATCGGGGAGGACAGTATCAAGCGCATAGAGCTTGTGAAAATAGCGATGTCGGCCAATCGGTGGGCAGGGGCCGCCATAACCGGTCCGCTTCCAGTCATTGAGCCCTTCGAGGGTCCCTTTCGGAAGCCCTGCCGCCTTCACCCCCTCCGGCAATCCCGCAGCAGTTGGGGGGAGATTGTAGAGGATCCAATGAACCCAAACCACCTTTGGCGCAGCAGGGTC
Source organism: Deltaproteobacteria bacterium (assembly GCA_016205125.1). Taxonomy (GTDB): domain Bacteria; phylum Bdellovibrionota; class O2-12-FULL-43-9; order JACQJE01; family JACQJE01; genus JACQJE01. The sequence continues at coordinate 6,238 of JACQJE010000066.1, forward strand.
AGGAGCATCCGGATCATCGACAATCAGCACAAAGCTCTTCGTCCCAGCTGGAGCACCGCTCCAGGAGAAGGACGGAGAGACGTCTTTCCCTTCGCACGTGTGGAGAGCAGGAATCTCCGCCTGATGCATAAAGGCGCTGGAAGTCATGACAAGAGACATTTGAATTACTCCTTCACA
>JACQJE010000075.1 GCA_016205125.1 Deltaproteobacteria bacterium
CCGTGGGTTGTTCCATTTACTGAACTAAAGGAAGAAATCTTCTTAATCACCGCCTTTCCTGATAGGCGCTTAAAGGAGGAATTTGGTTATGAAGACTAAACTAACAAAAAGAGAACAGCAGATTTCTAAAGATATTTCGGAAGGGAAATACCAATCCCTATCGAAGGGAAATCAGAAACAATATGCAGAAATGGCAAAAGAGGATGTCCAACAACGAAAAGCTGTAAGAAAGGAAGCAAGAATTAATATTCGCCTTGTTCCGGAAGATCTTCGCTCTCTTAAAGAAAGGGCAGAGGCAGAAGGAATCCCTTATCAAACGTTAATAGCTAGCATTATTCATAAATATCTCATGGGTGCAATGATTGATTTAAAAAATGCCGCCTTATTGAAAAAATTTCTGAAAAGCTCCTAAAGGGCGCCAATCGAGTAGCTCCCATCAAAACAGGCGGTGCAGAAGGGGCGCATTTCGCCGCCGCCTGCGGTGCGGATCATCGCCTCTTTGCTGAGGTAGGCAAGGCTATCGGCCCCGATCATCTGACGGATCTCCTCGACACTCTTGGCTGAGGCGACAAGCTCTTCCCGCGTGGGCGTATCGATGCCGTAGACGCAGGGGTATTGAATCGGAGGGGAGCTGATCCGCATGTGAACCTCTCTGGCCCCTGCATGGCGCAAGAGGGTGATGATCTGCTGGGATGTGGTCCCGCGCACAAGAGAGTCATCGACCACGACGAGGCGCTTTCCGGCGATGGAGGCTTTCACCGGATTGAGCTTGACCTTGACCCCGAAGTGGCGAATGGATTGCTGGGGCTCAATGAAGGTGCGGCCAATATAGTGATTCCGGATGATCCCCATATCAAAAGGGATACCAGAAGCTTCAGAATAACCGATTGCCGCCGGAACTCCCGAATCCGGAACGGGGACGACAAGATCCGCATCGACCGGGTGCTCCCGGGCCAGAGCGCTCCCCAATCCCTTTCTCACCGCACTGACATTGGCCGAGAAAACAATGCTGTCAGGACGCGCAAAGTAGACGTGTTCAAAGATACAGGGAGAGGGGTGTGCGGCCTCCCCCCAGGGAAAGAGCGATTGGACACCCCTCGTGGAGACGATGAGAACCTCGCCTGGGGCAATCTCCCGCTTGTATTGTGCCTCGATCAGATCAAAGGCACAGCTCTCCGAGGCAATGACAACGGCACCATCCTTTTCACCCAAGGCAAGAGGTCGAAAACCGGCAGGATCCCGCGCGACCAGGAGAGCCTCCGGAGTGAGCAGAGCCAATGAGTAAGCCCCCCTCACCTTGGTCAGCGCGTCGATAAATTTCTCTTCCATGGAAATTTTCTCAGAACGTGCCACCTGATGAAGGATGATCTCCGTGTCACTTGTGGACTGAAAGATCGCTCCCGCCTGTTCGAGCTCTTTCCTCTGCATGTCCGCGTCGACAAGATTTCCATTGTGGACAATCGCCCCCCACTGCTCTCCAAAGTGCGCCACGAGGGGATGAGCATTGTTGACGTTGTCTTTTCCGGAGGTGGAGTAGCGGACATGACCAATGGCTCGGTCACCGGGGAGTTTCCGGAGAGCCTCTTCATCGAAAATCTCAGAGACAAGACCGATGTTTTTGATGCAATGAATATCCGTTCCCTCTGCCGCGGCAATTCCTGCGGCTTCCTGTCCCCGGTGCTGAAGGGCATAAATCCCGAGATAAGCAAGGCGGGCCGCGTCGGGATGCCCAAAGATGCCAAAGACACCGCACTCTTCCCGGAAACCACCCGGAACCGTTCGGCGACCGGCCACCAAGGGAGATCCTTCGATTCGCTCAGGATGACAACTTTCCTCAGAATGACAACTTCCTCCAGAATGACCACTCTCAGAATGACTGCCACTATCCGTTTGCTGGGAAAGCCTTACATGATGAGAAAACGCATTTTTCCAGACTTCGCGCGCATCTTCTACCGCCACATCAATAAAGGGGAGAACGCGGATGCGATCCCCCGTCACCCTGCCAATCACCTGCCACGGAAGAGCAAGGGGATCTGCAATGCACGCCCACTGATCCAAAGATTCGGGAGCAGATGCAGCAATAATGCGCGATTGTGCCTCTCCGAAAAGAGCCAATACAGGAGATTTGGTATTTTGAGGAAGGTGGACTTCCAGGCCAAGGGCTTTTGGAGAAGCAAGGGCGGCTTCAGCAAGGGCGACCCCCAATCCCCCCTCAGCGCAGTCGTGCAGCATCGAAAAAAGCCGCTTTTTCAGTCCGAGCAAAACCGCAATGGAGAGCTTCTCTTCCAAATCGAGGTGGAGAGAGGGAACGGCATTGCCGATCTCAGGCTGACCCAGCGTCCTTGCAAATTCATATGCGCTCCCTGACAACTTCTCCGCTCGCCGCATCTCCCAGTGATCACCCAGAATCAAAATCAGATCCCCCTCTCTGGTAAAGTGGGATGCGGGGGGTTTTCCTCCGTATGCTTTGAGGATCACGGGGCTCACCTGGCCGACAAGAGCCACCACCGGAGTCGGGTCGATCGACCTTCCGCGGCTTTCATTGTAAAGGCTCACATTGCCGCTTACGACTGGAATGGAGAATCGCTCACAGGCAAGAGCCATCCCCTCAATCACTTCCTTCAATTGCCACATGACGTGAGGGTCCTCAGGATTGCCGAAATTGAGGCAGTTGCTCATGCCGATCGGATAAGCCCCCGCACAGAGAAGATTGCGCGTTCCTTCCGCGACTGCGATTGCGCCGCCAACGCGAGGCGAGAGCTTGCAGTAGGTGCCGTTTCCGCTCACCACAATCGCCAAAGCATCTTCGCGCCCCTTGAGGCGCAGTACTGCCGCGTCTTCACCCGGTCCCCTGAGGGTCTGGGTCTGCACCATCGAATCGTACTGGCGGTAGATCCATTCCCTGGACGAGAGATTCGGAGACATCAGAAGCCTGAGAAGAGAGTCCGAAAGATTGTCTTGAAATTCAATGCTTGTCCTTCTTTGAGCAGGATCGCCATCCTGCTCTTCGGGCAAAGCTCCTTGTTCTTCTTCGAGCGAGGCCGCACCTGTTCCTCTTCGAGCGAGGTCGGAGACCGAGTCGAGAAGCGGATGAGCGGGGCGGTCATAACAAGGGGCCTCCGAAGTGAGCACCCTGACAGGAACCCGCCCCGTCACCTCGCCATTCCAGAGGAGATCCAGATCACCCCCCGCCGCGAAATGTCCAATGTTGGCAACGTCGACATTCCAGCGCCGGCAAATCTCTGCCACCTCTTCAAATCGATCCCGATCGACAACGGCGAGCATTCGCTCCTGGGATTCTGAGAGCATGAGCTCAGGAGGAGTCATGCCGGAAGTCCTCGTCGGAACCCGATTTAAGTCGACAACGGCGCCGAGTTTCACGCGATGCGCAAGCTCGGAACTGGATGAGGTCAGTCCTGCCGCCCCCATATCCTGCATTTCCAGGATGAGTCCTCTCTCAAAAAGCTCACAGGTGATCTCGATGAGGAGTTTTTCAACAAAGGGATCTCCGACCTGCACTGTCGGAAGCTTGCCGCTTCCTCCTGTCTCATCGAATGACTCGGAAGCCATGGCCGCTCCCCCCATCCCGTCCCTCCCTGTTGCGGTCCCATAATAGATGAGGAGGTCCCCTTCGCTCACTCTTCTCGGAAATCGAAAGTGCGAAAGCGGAGCAAGTCCAATGGCAAAAACATTCACAAGGATATTCCCGTCATAACTCTCGTCAATAGAGCATTCGCCGCCAACCGTCGGCACGCCGATAGAGTTGCCATAGTCCCCAATACCCGCCACGACGCGGCGCACTAAATGCCTCATTCTTGGCTCTTTCAAACTGCCAAAACGAAGAGAATCGAGAAGAGCAATGGGGCGGGCCCCCATAGCGATCACGTCGCGGATAATACCGCCAACCCCTGTGGCCGCACCTTGATAAGGTTCGATATACGAAGGGTGATTGTGACTTTCGATTTTAAAGACAGCCGCCAATCCTCCCCCGAGATCTACAGCGCCCGCGTTTCCGCCGGGGCCTGCAATGATTCCCGGTCCTCTCATCGGAAGCCGCTTGAGATGAATACGCGAACTTTTGTAACTGCAATGCTCGCTCCACATCGCTCCAATCACAGCGAGTTCAAGTCGATTGGGAATCCTCCCCATCAGTTCCCGGATGAGGCGAAATTCTTCAGGAGCCAGCCCATTCTCGCGGGCCAGAGATTCATCTGCACTTTTTTCCCAAAAATAGATCTCTTTCTGCTTCACTTCCGCCTGCTCCCGAGCGCTCGAGACATGGAAGCAAAAATTCGCAAGCCATCGTCGCTCCCCATCCACTCCTCACAAGCCCGTTCCGGATGCGGCATGAGCCCCAATACGTTCCCCCGCTCATTGCACACCCCCGCAATGTTCTGCACCGATCCATTCGGATTGGACTCGGGCGTCGTCTCTCCCTTCTCATTCACGTACCGGAAAACCACCTGATGTTTTTCTTCCAGCTGATTGGCCGCCTCTTCAGGGACAAAATAGTTTCCCATTCCGTGGGCAATGGGCATCCGGATCACCTCTTCCCGGTAGTAGAGCTCTGTAAAGGGGGTGTTGATATTGGTCACCAAGAGGGTCGTCTGCTCACAGCGAAACTGAACTGAATTGTTGGGGAGGAGAACACCCGGGAGAAGCCCTGCCTCGCATAAGATTTGAAACCCGTTGCAGATCCCGATGACAATCCCCCCTCTCTCCGCAAAGGAGGCAACCGCATCCATCACAGGGGAGGAACTCGCTATCGCCCCTGCGCGGAGATAATCGCCATAGGAAAATCCCCCCGGAAGAATGACCGCATCGACAGCGCCGACACTTCTCTCCCCATGCCAGATCCAGGAAGCCTCACCCCCCAAAACCTCCTGAACCGCATAATGGCAGTCCCGGTCACAGTTCGAACCTGGAAAGACGACAATGCCAAATTTCACCGCATACCTCTATCCGCAGAAGCACCTGTCAACACCATCGCTACTCGATCGCAAATGAATACTGCTCAATCGTCACGTTCGCGAAGAGCTTCTCGCACATCTCCACTAATTCTTTTTCCGCCTCCGCTTTGGAGAGGCCCTCTCTCAGCTCCACTTCAAAATATTTCCCCATGCGAACATCGGAGACGCTCTTGAAGCCGAGAGCTCCGAGAGATTTCTGGATCGCCTTTCCCTGGGGATCAAGCACCCCCTCTTTTAAAGTCACGTGAATCTTAACGCGCATTTTTTTCTCCCTCACCAAACATTTCAGCCAGGCGGTCGTAAACTTCTCTGTACGCCGCCTCAACATCCCCAAGATCCTGACGAAAACGATCTTTATCGAGCTTTTGCCCGGAGGAAGCATCCCAGATGCGGCATGTGTCAGGAGAAATTTCGTCGGCAATCAGGATCCCATGCCCGGAACGCCCGCATTCGAGCTTGTAATCAACCAGCACAAGATCGAGCGTCCGAAAGAGGGGGACCAGGATGTCGTTCACCTTAAGTGCCAATTTCCGCATCTCTTTGAGTTCCCACTCTTTCGCCAAATCTAATGAGGCAATGTGGTCGTCGTTGATGAGAGGGTCTCCCAGGGCGTCCGACTTGTAGTACCACTCAATAACCGGCTGCTCCATTTTCGCCCCCTCTTTGAGACCGAGCCGCGTGCAGAGACTTCCCGCCGCAATATTCCTCACCACAACCTCGATCGGGATGATTTCGACTCGCCGCACCAGCATCTCCGTCTCATTGAGCAATCCGACAAAGTGTGTCGACACCCCCTGTTTTTCGAGGTACTGCAGGAGAAAAGCTGAAATCGCATTGTTGTAATAGCCTTTATTGTCGATTTCGCTCTTCTTCTGCCCGTTGAAAGCAGTCGCCCGATTGCTGAACCGCTGAATGCAGAGCAGCGGATTATTGGTCAGATAGAGCTCTTTCGCCTTTCCCGAATAGAGGAGTTCTCCTCTTTTAATCTCCTCATTCATTGAAACCCTCATTTCCTTACTCTCCTTTCTTCAAGTAAACGATGCGAATGGGGACAAGTCATCGCTGAAATACCCTCGCGAAGAGCGCATCGACATGTTTGAGATATTGCGACGGATCAAAACAACCGCGGAGCTCGTCCAATGAGAGCAAGGCCACTACTTCCGCTCTTTGAGAAAGCTCCTGCAGCAAAAGTGACCCGCGTTCAGAAGAGCGATGAGAGGCCTCCTGCACCAACCGGTACGCCTCTGTCCGGGGCATCCCTCTTCCCATCAGAGTGAGAAGAACTTTCTGTGAATAAATGAGCCCTTTTGTCATTTCGAGATTCTCTTTCATCCGCCCCCTGTGAATCACAAGACTGGAGAGGAGCCCCCGCATTCTCTCCAGCATGTAATGGACGAGAATCGTCGCATCGGGGAGAATCACCCGCTCAACGGAGGAGTGACTGATATCCCGCTCATGCCAGAGCGCGATATTCTCCATCGCAGGTGTGACGTAAGAGCGCACCAGTCGCGCCAGGCCGCAGATATTTTCGGCGCTGATCGGATTCTTCTTATGCGGCATGCTCGAGGAGCCTCCCTGCCCTTTTGCAAAACCCTCCTCAACTTCCGCCACCTCTGTCCGCTGAAGGTGCCGGAGTTCCGTGGCGATTTTCTCGAGCGCTGCCGCCACGAAAGCAAGGGCGACAATCACCTCCGCATGCCGATCGCGTTGAATCACCTGTGAAGAAAGAGGGGCTGGCTTCAATCCGAGAAGTTCGCAGGCGCGCCCCTCAACCTCCGGCGGGAGATGTGCAGATGTCCCCACAGAACCAGAGAACTTCCCGACCGAAATCGTCTCTTTTGCTCTTTCCAGACGCATCAAATCTCTATTGAGCTCCTGAAACCAGAGAGCAAATTTCAGTCCCAGACTCATCGGTTCGGCATGAATACCATGCGTGCGGCCGACCATCAGCGTCGATTTATGCTCCTGTGCCAGCCGGGCCGTCAGATCAGAGAGCTCTTTGAGAGAAGAAATAATTTCACTTAAAGCCTCTTTCAGAAGAAGCGCAGAGGCGGTGTCGACCACATCCGAGGATGTCAGACCCCAGTGAACCGATTTAGCCGCATCACCGATCTGCTCTCCAATCATCTCGACAAAAGCGAGCGTATCATGTTTGGTAACCTCCTCAAGTTCAGCAATACGCGCCGCATTGACCGTCGCGGAAGCGATGGCTTCTGCGTCTTTTCCGGGAATCAGACCCGCTTCTCCCTGCGCCCTCGCTGCGGCAACTTCCACATCGAGCCACCGCCGATACTTCTCTTCATCGCTCCAGATTCGGGACATTTTGGGGAGGCTATAACGTGCAATCATCCTCGGTTCACCTTTAAAATTAAAAAAGTCAATGTATACAAAGTGTTACAAAAAGTCAAGAAAATAGCACATTAAGTTGTAATGTCTAGCAAGTAAGTAACTTCTCAATAACTTGAGGTTGTCCCCCCCACCCTCCCCTCCCCCTCGAGGGGGGAGGGTTAGGGTGGGAGTGCATATCTCTCAACCTATTGAGAAGTTACTAACGGTCGACTTCCCCCATGACGACATCAATGCTCCCAATGATGGCGACAAGATCGGCCACCATACACCCCGGAGAGATTTCACTCAAGATGCTGATCGATGTAAAACAGGGGGATTTGCATTTGACGCGGTAGGGCTTCGGCGTTCCATCACTGACAATGTAAAAGCCAAGCTCACCCCGCGGATTGTCAGTGCGGAAATAAATTTCTCCTGCGGGCGGCTTTATCAGGCGAAGCTTCGCCCGGATCTCTCCAGGAGGAAGAGCCGCGACAGCTTGTCTCACAATTTTGAGACTCTCCCCCATCTCCCGGACACGCACCATGTACCGGTCCCAGCAATCGCCAACCGTCCCCCTCTCCCCCCTCCCGACCGGAACATCAAAATCAAAGCGGTCGTAGAGGCTGTAGGGCATATTCTTGCGCAGGTCCCATTTCTTGCCTGACCCCCTCAAGTTCGGGCCTGTCAGCCCGTAGCTGATCGCCACATCCAACGGAATAACCCCCACATTCGCTGTCCGCTCTACAAAGATCTGATTATAAGAAAGGAGCTGATTGAGATCATCGATTTTGGGTTCAAAATAGTCGCAAAATTCTTTGATGTCTTCGATCATTGAGGGGGTAAGATCATGAGAGACCCCGCCAATAAACATATAGTTATAAAGGAGCCTCGCTCCGCAGACCTGCTCGAAAATATCCAAAACCTTCTCGCGGTCCCTGAAACACCACATGAAAGGGGTAAATGCCCCAACATCGAGGCCATAGGTTCCAAGTGCGAGCAGATGGCTTGCAATGCGATTGAGTTCCGCCATGATCACACGGATGTACTGCGCGCGCTCCGGCACCTGATAACCTCCCAGCTTTTCCACTGCCATTGCGTAAGTCATATCGTTGTTCATCGAAGCGACATAATCCAGGCGATCGACATACGGCATGACCCCCATGTAGTCGACGTTTTCAGAATGCTTTTCGAAACAGCGATGGAGATAGCCGATGTAAGGGGTGACCTTCTTGACAATCTCTCCATCTGTCACCATCTGAATTCTCAGCACCCCATGGGTACTTGGATGTTGAGGCCCCATATTGATGGTGAGATCTTCAGTTTTCAATCCCGGTTCCAGCTGGGCCATGTCAAACCTCCTTCACTCCCGAAAGCAAAAGTCATACCCCTCTTCTCAAATCACCTTAAAATGGATCTGTCAACTCGGGACGCGCCGATAAAGGGTCCGCGTCGATATTCCAAGAACCTTTGCCGCAAGCTCTCTGTTTCCACCCGTTTTTCTCAGTGTCTCCTCGATCACTTTTTGTTCGATCTCTCCCAACGATGTCCCCACGGAAAAGACAAGCGAATCGGCTTCTTTCTGGAGACCCGCAACTCCAGCCAATTCCCTGGGAAGATCTTCAGCAGAGATAAATTCGCCGCGACTCAACACGACCGCACGTTCGATCACATTTTCAAGTTCACGCACATTTCCAGGCCAACTATGACTACAGAGAAGATTCATCGTGTCGGCACTGATTCCCCGGATCTCCTTCTTCTCTTTTTCCCGATAGGCCGCTGCAAAATAGTTGGCCAGCAGCGGGATATCCTCTCTCCTTTCTCTGAGCGGCGGAAGATGAATGTTAATCACATTGAGACGATAGAAGAGATCCTCTCTGAGATCCCCTTTCGAAACCGCTTCCTTCAGATCCCTGTTGGTCGCCGCAATAATCCGGACATCCGCGCGAAGTGTCTTGACTCCGCCCACCCGTTCGAACTCCCCTATCTGCAGAACTCTCAAAAGCTTCGCCTGAAGACGAGGAGCCATCTCTGCGATCTCATCGAGAAAGAGGGTCCCTCCATGAGCCAGTTCGAAGCGACCCGGCTTCTGCGAAAGCGCTCCTGTAAAAGCACCCTTCTCATGCCCGAAAAGCTCGCTCTCCAATAGAGTGTCAGGGAGGGCAGCACAGTTGATTTTTACGAGGGCGGAGTCTTTGCGAATACTCATCCGATGGATCAGATCGGCAATCAATTCCTTCCCTGTGCCGCTCTCCCCCGTTAAGAGGACCGTCGCCCCACTCGGGGCCGCCTGATCCACCCTATCCAGGACATGGCGAAAAGCAGGGCTCTTTCCGATCAGCCGCTCACTCTTGCGCAGATGATGAATCTCCTCCGAAAGGCGCTTATTCTCAATCTGCAGGGCTCTCTTTTCAAGCGCGTTCCTGATGCGCTTGACCAGTTCGATTTTTTTGAACGGCTTGGTCAGGAAATCGTACGCTCCCCCTTTCATCGCTGACACTGCGACATCCACAGTCCCATAGGCCGTCATGAGAATGACCTCCATTTCTGGCCGAATCGTCTTTCCCGCTCTAAAAAGCGTATTTCCATCGAGTCTCGGCATCCTGAGGTCGGTCAGAAGAAGATCGACCGGCTCCCGGCGGATGATTTCCAGAGCCCCTTCCCCATCTGCCGCGTCAATGACCCGGTAGTTTTCTTTTTTCAATATTTTTGCCAAAGCCTCCCTTTCCGCCTCATTGTCATCCGCAATAAGGATCAGAGGAATTTGCATTGCATGGACCCAGTCGCTCATGAGACCTCCGGCGTCAAAGGGAGATACACTGAAAAGGTTGTGCCTCTCCCATAAGCGCTGAGGCATTCGATCTTTCCGCCATGTTGTTCAATAATCTGCAGCGTAATCGTCATCCCCAACCCTGTCCCTTTGTCTTTCGTCGTAAAAAAGGGGTCATAAAGTTTTTTTCGGATCCCCTCAACCATCCCTCTCCCCGTGTCGGAAAAGAGGATCTCCACCCCGCTGGCACGCGAATGAGTCTCGATACTCAGCAAACCCCCTTCCGGCATCGCTTCGAACGCATTTTTCATCAAATTGAGAAAGGCCTGCTCCAACTGGCGCGAGTCGGCGCAGATATTCTGAAGAGCAGGATCGAGTTCCATCCTCACCTCAATGCGCATCCGGTCCGCCCCCGCCGCGAGAAAACTGGAGAGCTGACGCAAAACATCATTGACCTGCACGGTGTCAAAAACAGGCTTCGGAAGGGAGGACAGGCGAAGGTATTCGTCACAGATCGCACTCAAACGATCCACCTCCGAGGAAATGGAGTTCAGCAAGCGTTTTGCTTCTACAGCCTCTTCTCCTTTGACATGAGTGATCTCATCGACAAGAAGTTCTGTATTAAGACTGACTGAACTGAGCGGGTTTCGGATTTCATGGGCCACTTGAGCCGACATCTGCCCAATGGCCGCGAGCTTTTCCGCTCTCAAAAGCCGCTCCTCCAATTGCTTCTTCTCCCTCAAATCAATTTCAATTCCCATATAGCCGATCTTTCTTTCCCCCTCATAAATAGGGGTGATCGTGAGCCAGATCGGAATTTCTTCTCCCCATTTGTCTCTGTTGACGATCTCCCCTTTCCACTCTCCACGCGTCTGAATCGACGCCCACATCTTCTGGTAAAATTCATCCGAAGAGTGTGCGGAGCGAAGGAGGTTGGTCCCTTTCCCAAGAGCCTCTTCCTGCGTATAACCGAACAGATCCGTAAACGCCCGGTTCGTCTGACCCATCCTTCCTGTCAAATCGGTGATCAGGATTGCATCGCTCGAATTCTCAAAAGCACTGTAAAAGAGCCGCAGTTTCACATTCAGCGCCCGTTTCTCTTCAGCCATCAACGCCTGGCGCCGGAATTGCAGAGAAACAGCCAAAAGCGCGAGAACAGAAGTCACTACTGCTCCTAACGCATCCCTTATGAGATGCGCAATCCGCATCGTTTCACGGTCTAAATCGGGAAACGAGTGAGTTTCGACAAAATCCCACCCTGCAAAAAAGACAACAACGACAATCATCCAGAGAATAACCGCGTGCCACCACAAAAATCGCGCATTAAATTTTTGCTTCACCATCAAATTCCAGCCCTGCAGGTCATAACACGGTAATCCTTGAGCAGTGCATCAACCCCGCAAAAAGTCTAGCGATTTTAACTCGTTTGTAAAAGAACTACAAGCATTCTCTTCAATCAGAAATTCTTTAAATTTACGCCGGAAAAGCGGCGGAAAAATTGTAATTGGTGAGTTCGAGCTTTGAAAAGCCCGCAGCAATCCATTCTTCCTTTCGCAGGATCCGTTTTTGATCCGGATTGAGCTGCTCGATAAATTGGGAAAGGGAACTTCCCCCCGCATCAGCAAAAGCCCGGATCGGACCAAGGATCTCTTTGGGATAGATTGTCACAAGCGGATCGAGTCGATCGGAAAACGGGACAACCACTTTCCCTTTTTCGCGAAAGGAACAGAGGAAACGAAGAAATTCAATTGAAACGTGAGGCAGATCGCAGGGAAGGATCAGAAGATAATCACTGTTGAGGCGCTCCAAAGCCGCGATAAGACCGGCAATCGGGCCTTCATATTTCTGACAATCAAAGATCGCCGGGTAATTCCGAAAAGGCTCTGGAACTTCGTCTCTAAAGACGGCATAAGTCGCGACAGAGAGCGCGGAGAGTTTCTCAAACGCAATCTCAAACAGACTCTTTCCATGGAGGGAGTAGAGTCGCTTATCTGAGCCGAAACGGCGGGATTTCCCGCCGCAAATGAGCGCCCCTTCGATATCGGGATAAGGAGACTCCTGATCACGCATTCTGCGGAGAGCGGCTTTGGGTTGAAACGCGACAGCACTCTGCATGAACCCACTCTTTCCCGTCTTCATACTCTTCCCTCTTCCAGATCGGCACCCGCTCCTTGAGTGTATCGATCAGGTATTGACATGCTTCAAAGGCTTCCCTTCGATGCACAGATGAAATGACGATGGCAACTGCAACATCCCCAACCTGAAGAGTACCAATGCGGTGAACGACCGCGCACTTCCTGACATCCCAGCGACGCTCAACTTCCCTTACAATCTCTTTCAGTTCCCCGACCGCCATCTCAACATAAGCGGTATATTCTAACGATAAGACGAGTCTCCCCTCCTGTTCATTGCGCACTTTCCCAACAAAAAAGAGCGTTGCGCCGCAGGAGGGGTCACCCCCCCACTCCTCCAGAGCATGAACATCGATCTTCTGATCTGTGACCTGAATCCGCGATTCCATATTTATCCCCCTGCCACTGGCGGCAGAAATGCAATCTCGTCTCCTTCATTGAGGAACTGCGACAAGGGGGCATATTCGCGATTCACTGCAAAACGCGTAAAGGCGAGGAAACGCTCTCTCTGGGGGTGAGATCCAAGAATTTGATCAACCAGATCTTTGAGAGAGGTTCCCTCCGGCATCTCCACACTCTCCCCCTTCTTTCCCAGAAGATCCTGATACAATGCGAAATAGCGGACTTTAATTTTCATCGCCCTGCTGTCTCCTGATGCTCTGCTGTCCCCCTCAATATTCCCA
>JACQJE010000016.1 GCA_016205125.1 Deltaproteobacteria bacterium
GGGTGATCCTGATGCCCGCTGGCTGAATGAAAAATGAATCGTTTTTTCTTGTTCGAGTGAGCGAAGCGAATCGAGAACCGATCTCTCGAAGCAGAGCAGAGAACGCTGAGAGAGTGTTTGTTTATTGAAGTGAGGTAAAAAGAGATGTGGAGTACAATAGCCTTTGCAGCAGAGCAGACTCCCGGTGGAGGCTTTCTGCAGACCCTGATCCCTCTTGCGGCGATGTTTGCTATTTTTTATTTCCTCCTCATTCGCCCCCAGCAGAAAAAGTTTAAAATGCATCGCGATTTTCTCAACAAACTCCAGCGCGGAGAAGAGGTTGTCACAAGCAGTGGATTGCTCGGCACTGTCACAGGGATCACCGATAAAATCGTGACGTTGGAAGTCGCCGAGAATGTCCGCATGAAAGTTCTTAAAAGTCATGTGGCTGGTTACGCGCGCGATGAGAGTGCGGCAAGCACCAAAGGTGAGTAGATAGAATGCCAAAACAGTGGCGGTGGAAAGTCTGGGGTGTCGTGACCCTTATTGCTGTTTCAATCTACCTTTTGCTTCCGACATTTGTTTCTCTCCCTGTTGAGGCTCTGCCGAAGTGGAGCCGATTTGTTGTGCCGGTAAAGAAGATCAATTTGGGTCTCGATCTTCAGGGGGGTTTGCACCTCGTCCTCGGTGTCGGCACAGAGCAGGCGCTTCGCGACAATTTGAATCGGCTTTCGGCACATCTCAAGGGCGACCTCAAGGAGGAAGGCCTGGAGGGGGTCGATGTCTCTCTGCGCATCGAAGACAACTCTATTGTCGTCAAGGCCCAGAGTCCGGAACAATTGGACAAGGCAAAGGGGCGCATTGATGAAGTTTGGACGCAGTTTGAACTCCTTGAGCGAGGCGGAACTGAACTTGTCTTACAGCTGAGCGATGCCGAAAAGTCTTTTATTTTGCAAAGGACGCTCGATCAGTCGATCGAGACGATTCGCAACCGCATTGATGAATTTGGTGTGGCTGAGCCTTCGATTCAGGGGCAGGGGATGGATCGTGTCGTCGTTCAGCTCCCCGGTGTGACCGATCCAAAGCGGGCGAAAGATTTGATTGGCCGGACCGCCAAACTGGAGTTTCGGATCGTCGATCGCTCGATGAATCCCGATGAATTACAAAACAGGATCTCAGAAGCGGAAACGGCTCTTGGAATTCGCTTTGACGCGAATATCCGGCTTTCCGATTACACGCGTCAGATCAATGAGCAGCTTCGCGCAAAACTCCCCTCCGGAAGAGTCATCGCGTTCGAAAGAAAAGAAGAGGGAGTTGGGAAAACGCGCACTTTAATCCCTTATTTGTTAGAGGCCACCGCAACTGTGACAGGGGACCATCTCCAGGACGCTTTTGTGCAGATTGATCAGCAGTACAATGCCCCTTACGTTTCCATTTCCTTTAATCCTGAGGGGGGGAGGCTCTTTAAAGAGCTGACAGAAGCACATGTCGGCGAACAACTTGCCATCGTACTGGATGAGGTCGTTCATTCGGCGCCGCTTATCAAAGAAGCGATTCCTCAGGGGAGTGCGAGGATCGACCTCGGGACAGCTCGTGACTACAACACCCTGCTGGCGGAGGCGAAAGACACTTCGATTGTCTTGCGGGCTGGCGCTCTCCCCGCCCCCCTTGAGTTCCTGGAAGAGCGGACAGTGGGACCCTCACTGGGAAGAGACTCGATACAACAGGGATCTTTCGCTCTCCTGATTGGCGGGATCCTCGTCGTCCTCTTTATGGTCTTTTATTATCGCGGGTCAGGTATGATTGCCGATGTCGCCCTGACATTAAACGTTGTGTTTATTCTCGCGGTCTTAGCGGCGCTTCAGGCGACTCTCACACTCCCTGGCATCGCGGGGATTGTGTTGACGATGGGGATGGCCGTGGATGGAAACATCCTCATTTTTGAACGGATCAGAGAAGAACTGCGACTTGGAAAAACACCGGGCGCTGCTGTCGACGGGGGTTTTGCCAAAGCGCTCTGGACCATTCTCGATGCCAATATCACGACACTGATCGCGGGGATTGTCTTGCTTCAGTACGGCACGGGGCCTGTCCGCGGGTTTGCAGTCACTTTAATTATCGGGATTTTTTCCAGTCTCTTTACTGCCATTACAGTCAGCCGGTTATTTTTCGATTACAACGTACAACGCCGCGATGTGAAGGAACTGAGCATATGAACGGAAACCAGTTTCGCTTTAGAGAACTCGTTCGTCCTGGGACACGCTTTGATTTCATGAAGAATAAGTGGGTTTTTGCGGCGATCTCAGGAGGGCTCTTTTTCGCCTCGCTCATCTCCTTTGCAGTCAAAGGAATGAATTATGGGATCGATTTCGCAGGGGGGATTGAGACACAGGTTCAGTTTAAGTCGAGGGTCGAGCCGGGGGAATTGCGCGCGACATTGGAGAAGGGGGGACTGAAGAATCTCTCGGTTCAGCAATTTGGCTCTGCGGAACACCATGAGTTTCTTCTCCGGGCAAAGGGGGGTGAGACCGACCTTTATCAATTTTCTTCGAACATCACCGAGCGCCTCAACGATAAGTTTGGCGAAGGGAACTTTGAGATTCGCCGGGTCGATATCGTCGGCCCGCAGGTGGGCAATGAGCTGAAGAAGGCGGGCTTCCTGGCGATCCTTTATGCCTTTATTGGAATTTTGCTCTACACAGCGATCCGATTTGACTTCACATACGCGCCAGGTGCGGTGATTGCCCTTGTCCATGACGTGACCATTACAGCGGGTATTTTTTCAATGACGGGTCGGGAATTTAATCTTCCGGTCGTTGCGGCTCTCCTGACGATCATCGGCTACTCGATCAACGACACGATTGTCGTCTTTGACCGCATTCGGGAGATACGCCGCCACAAGCCGATTGATCCGCTTCATGCCGTCATCAACGAAGCGATGAATGAAACCTTGAGTCGTACCATTCTCACTTCACTCACTGTATTGATGGTGGTGGTAATTCTTTTCTTTTACGGCGGCGCCACTATTGAGGATTTTTCCTTTGCGCTCGTGATTGGGGTCATTGTCGGAAGTTATTCTACCATTGGAATCGCGAGCCCTATGATGTACGGTTTCCATCTTCTTCGGACGAGAAAGTTGAAGAAGGTATAGGATTTTCATTGAATCTGCGAACATGGAAGTTCCATCCCCAGCAATCTGAAAAAAGCGCAATTCTTGCGAAAGAGTTGGGCCTGTCTGGCGAAATGGCCCAGATCCTGATGAATCGCGGATTGGAAAATCCGCAAGAGGCGCGCCATTTTCTCTCTCCCTCCTGGGAAAGAATCCCCTCTCCATTTCTCCTGGCGGATATGGATCGCGCTATTGAAAGAACTGCGCGCGCACTGCGACAGCATGAAAAGATAGTCATCTTTGGTGATTTTGATGTCGATGGCATTACGGGGACATCCCTTCTTTATAATGCGCTGAGGGATATGGGCGGCAACACTGCCTTCTATATTCCCGATCGATTGAGTGAAGGGTATGGAATGAGCGTGGAGGCATTGCGCCGCCTTCGCGCTGAAGGGGCTCAGGTCGTCATTACTGCGGACAACGGTATCGCTCATCTTAAAGAGGCAGAAGCCGCGAGAGAGCTTGGAATCGATCTCATCATAACCGATCACCATGAGCCTGGTTCCGAACTCCCAAAGGCGTATGCCGTAGTCAATCCCAAACGGCGGGATTGCCGCTATCCCGAAGATACCATTGCCGGTGTAGGGGTCGCGTTCCAGTTTCTTTTGGCCTTGCGCAACTTTCTTCGCGAAAAGGGGTATTATGGTGAAATTCCTGAGCCAAACCTCAAGCGTTACCTCGACATTGTGGCCCTCGGCACCATTGCGGATGTCGTTCCTCTTGTGGGTGTCAACCGCCTCTTGGTGAAAGAGGGGATCGAGGTGATGCGCCAGAGTCAATGGCCAGGTATTCAGGCCCTCTTGTCGGTGAGTCGGATTTCTCCGGAGGATCTCTCTTCGACGCGCGTCGCTTTTTCCCTCGCGCCAAAGATCAATGCCTCAGGCCGCATTGGAAATGCCCGCACTGCGGTGGAACTCCTGACCGCAACTTCACTGCGGGGCGCTCTCGATCTCGCTGCGGAACTCTATTCTCTCAATCTCAGCCGGATGAAACTCCAGGAAGAGACTCTCCAGGAAGCAGTGGCACAAGTCGAAGGGGATCTGGAGAGAGAATCTGCCATCGTTGTGGCCTCAGAGCGTTGGCATCCGGGCGTGGTGGGGATTGTTGCCGCGAAGTTAGTAGAACTTTATCACAAGCCGACGGTCGTGATTGCGTTATCAGAAGGGATGGGCCGCGGTTCAGCGCGCACCCCCCAAGGCTATGACATTCGCGCCGCGCTGGCAGACTGCTCGCAACACCTGGAAGCGTTTGGCGGTCACGCGCAGGCCGCAGGATTGACCCTCTGCGCTGATCGCCTCCTCCCATTTAAAAAAGCCTTCTCTTCAGCGATAGCCAGCCGGCCTAAAGGAGCGGAGCGAGTTCTCATGATCGATCTCTCACTCCCCTTGAGCCGACTCTCGCATGCTCTGGTTGAGGAACTTGAGCTCCTGAAACCTTTCGGAGCAGGGAACGCAGAACCCCTCTTTGCGGCTCAGCGCCTCAAAGTCCTCTCCTCCAAAATTGTTGGCAGGGGGCATCTCAAACTTCGCCTGAAAGGTGAAGAGGGGGATTCCTCTGCAGGGAAAGCCGCCGCAGAAGGAATAGCGTTTGGCATGGGAGAGCAGATTTCTCATCTCGGGCGGGAACTCGATGTCGCTTATGTCCCTGAAATCAACCGATGGAGAGGGAAAACGGCGATTCAGCTCAATATCAAAGATATGAAAGAAGCCGAAAAATAGGGCTTTTCAATCACCATTTTCTGGATCTACCAGCAGATTGACAAGAGGGGTCATAGTGTGATTACTATTGGCCGCTTTGTGCAGATCAAGACGTTTCTATTTCATGCCGAAGAAATAAGGATATGAAATAGCAAGGAGGGGTAAGATGGCTAAGCTAGAAGTAGAACTGAAGAATATCACCAAGGTCATTAAAAACAAGGCCACGGACGCCATAGAGCGTTTTGGCGGAGAGACGGAACACTTGGTGAAGCGGATGCGTCAGCGGGGTGAGAGGACCCAGCATGAAGGAAAAAAACAGCTCGATCGCTTTGTTTCCCAGGTAAAGAAATCTGAAGTTTTTTCTACAGCTTCAGATTATTACGAAGAGGTCGAGAAGGCTTTAGAGGAAAAAGTCACCAAAGTGTTGGATTTTCTACAAATTCCAAGAAAAAATGAAATGGACGCTCTGGCCCGCAAAGTGAAGACACTCAATGAAAAGCTTGAAACTCTTCAGAAACGCGGAGGAGCGAAGCGCTCTTCACTTAAGCGCAAGAAAGAGGTCTCCAAGGGGCGCGCTGGGAAGGGAAGTTCTTCTGCGCAACCCCAGGGGAGTTCCTACGCGGCACAGACAGAAACCGCCTCTTCAGGGATGAAGTTAAACTAGTGTTCATCCGAAAAGAGTGATCTGCTGCGGCTTGCTGCAAGACCAGGTCACGTCGTTCTCAGTCGAAAAGCTTCCTCGACGTGCCAAGTGGCACGCCGTCGGTCGCTTTTCTCCCTGCGGCCTCCTGACCTGATCTTTCGCTGCGCCTCGCTGCGATCACTCTTTCCGGATGAACACTGAATTCAAATACAAGACTATTGCCTCAGGGCGCAATTGACAGCTCTCTCAAGAGCGGTTAAATTGCGCCTTTGCATTTCTCAAAACTCATTTAAACAGGATATCCCATCCTTATGTATGAAGTGATGATCAAACACTCTTTTTCAGGGGCCCACTCTCTTCGGGATTATCCAGGTGATTGCAGCAGGGTCCATGGGCATAACTGGGTGATCGAAGTGACTGCAAGGACAAAAGAGGTCGATTCCCTCGGTCTTGCGATCGATTTCAAAGAACTCAAGAATTACGCGCGGGACGTTATCTCCCAATTTGATCATCGTAATATTAATGACATTCCACCTTTTGATGATGTCAACCCGACAGCGGAACTGCTGGCCCGTTACTTTTATGAGGAAATTGATCAACGCTTGCGCGGCCACGATGTCGAGTTGGCACAGGTCACCGTTTGGGAAAATCCCTATTCTGGGGCAACCTATCGACCTTGATCCACCGACTCCTCGGACGCTCGGACGCGTCGTTCAGTCCTGGATGCGAACGTTGAACCCTGAGTCCTCGCTCGGTTCCGCACCACATAGGTGAAACTTTTCGCTTTGTGTGGTGCGTCACACGCCTCGTCGCTGGTGGATCTGCGGTTTTGCGACTGAAGGTAATGGATGTTTTGATCGACCTTAATCTTTTTGCTGCGAAAGAGTGACAGAATCGTTTCTTTA
>JACQJE010000072.1 GCA_016205125.1 Deltaproteobacteria bacterium
GGAGTACTCTCTCTTGTTGTTTCGTTCGGCGCCTTATTGACGATCGCCCCTCCGATCCCAAACTCGATGGCAGAAGATCCCCCTGTCGAAGACCAAATTGAGGCAATTGAACGACAGATAAGCAATTTAGAGGAGAGAGCAGAAGGAGCCGGTGAACCCCTGACCGACCAAGAGGTCGAGAAGCTCATGGCGCTGTATGGGGAACTGCGCGCTATGCAACTGAGACAGCAGACAGAGGTGAATTTGGAGGCAAAACAAAAAGCTGAAGAGCAAAAGAAGCTTGAGGAGTCTCTGAAAGCAACACAAGAGCTGGCAGAAAAGCAGAAAGCGGAAAAAGCGGAACGGGAGAAGCGCGAGGCGGAAGAGAGAGCAAAAAAGGAGGCTGAAGAGAGGGCGAAACAAGAGGCCGAAGCCGAGAAGATACTTGAGACACCCCCGCCAGGAGGTTATGACAATGCCATCGATGAAGGCTTAGACGCCCTTTATGGCGGTGGACTTGTGCCCCTGCCCCCCCTTACAGAGGAGAGAGAAAAAGAGGCGTACCAAGGGCCGTCGTTCAGAGAGGTATTAGGACTAGGTACAGAGGAGAGAGAAAAAGAGGGCGAACAACCACCGGGGGGAGAGGGGACGGGGAGTAAGGAACCGTTTGAACGTGAAAATGGTTTTTTTACCGTGCCTCCGACAGACGAGTTTGCCGCCGGGGAAGACTTGCAACATATACCCCGGGAGGAAATGTCAGGCGAGGAAAAGCGCGAGAAAGCAACGGGGCCTTTTGAAAGTCCCGGCGATTTTGGCGCCGTGATTTATACTGGAGATGTTTCTCCTTTTGGCGGATCAGCACCGAGTGAGCGTGATCCTAATACGCAGTTTCTTCAGCCTAGGAACCCTCTTGCTGTGCCTAACCCTAACCCTGACCCTGGTCGTGACCCTGTGCAAAACATTGCAGCAGGTGTTCAGAGCGGTTCAGCGGAGGGAGGAGGAGGTGCGGGAGCAGGCGGTGGCTTGGATGCGGAGCCGGGCAAGTAAAGCTTGATCCGTCTCTCTACAAACGAAGCGGGAAATCTCTCTGCGCGGGCGGGTCACCAATCGATGATTGTTGAAAAGGTAAAGATGTTCGTTGCAAAATTTCTCTTGAAAGAGACGGCTTTATCGGTAGAGGTGTCTACTTTCAGGGTATAGTTGAAATTGAACTTCCACCACTTTTCAAGCTGATAGAGAGCCTCGAGAGCAGTAGAGACGTTGTTGTCGAGCCGGTCGACGCGGGTGAGTCTTCCCTCCCGCTCTCTGGCCCCCCTGCTTGGAAAATGGGTCCATTCATAATAATTTGACCATCGAAGAAGCCATTTTGGCGGTAGCTGTTTGGACCAAATGGCATTGATCAGGTGTTGATTGTAATCGTAGAAATCGTTTTGAAAGATCTGCTGATTGGTGTCAAACTCCGCGCCGTTTGATCTGTTGTGCCTGAAATTATAACCGAACTGGAAAGTCCAGCGATTTGGAAAAAACCACCAGGTGGTCAGTCCCGTCCCAAAGAGAAAGTCTTTGCGCCGGTCGCCTGTATCTCCCCCTGTGGAGCTTCGGACGATAAACCTCGGAAGGTAAGAAAAGGAAAAAAGAGAAGAAAGCCTTACATACCAAGGCTTCCAGCCAAAGTCGTCTTGATAATACAAAGACCAGCTGTAGACATCCATATCGAGGCGCTCAAAGCTAAAATACCGCCTCACCGTCCACTGGTAATTTCCTCCCCCCTCGGCGGCCCCCTTTGTCCAACGCGATCCTGCAGAGAAGGTATTTCTTCCATTGTCATATTGATTATAGCGCGCATTCTCGTGCAAAAATTCATCGCCGAAGGAAAAAACCCAGGGGGATTTTTGCCTCGGCCTGAAACCGAAATGACCGCTCGTACCCTGGGAAAAAGTATCGACAAAGCGCGCAATCTCCGACCCCCCCTCCACTTCGAGCCGCTCGCTCAGATAGAGCTCGCCTTTCTGGAGATAACGAAGAGAAAGGAGGCTCCCTTCCGTGAATAGCCAGTCGCCCCCAAGACTCATGTCATCCGTGAAGAGGGCTGTTTCAAACCAAGTGTTAAAACTGGCGGCGCCAAAGGCGTAGAGGCGGGGGGAAAAAACTTTCTTTTCCGGCTCCGCACTCTCTGTAAGACTTGCACATAGAGAAAAACAGAGAAGAAGGACGAAGGGAGAGAGGATGAGAGCCTCAAATCTTCTCTTCCTTCTCATTCTTACGCATTCCATGAGAGATCTTTTTTCACAGGGCGGCCTCAATGCTCGCACACCTTTCTTCATCTCAGCCCTCCCTGGCATCCCCTTTCTTGCAGCTCCAATTATAGATTAAAGTTTTCCTGCGATAAGCGCAAGGGAGATGGGGTTTTCCACCAGCAACGAGGCGTGGTTCCGCATTCGAGCGTCCGAGGAATCGGTGGATCAAGGAGTTTTTTGGTTGACTGTCAGGCTGTGAAATGGCATTTTCTCTCCTGACTTGTCTGGAGGAGATGAATGGCGCATTCAGCCTTCCCTACTGAAGTAAGATTAGACCGGGATGAA
>JACQJE010000073.1 GCA_016205125.1 Deltaproteobacteria bacterium
TAACTCCTTTGTGATCAAAGGGTTAAAGGGAACTTCGCGGTTACCCCCATTATGAGGCATCGACTCGAAAACTCATAACTCCTCGGTTACCTTTTTTACGATCCAATTCGCTCAAGGCTTTACGGTTGAGGGCTGGCATGCATCTTGCATAGGCATAATTTGTAGTGATGTCGACGGCAATAGGGCGCCGATATGGCGCGTGCCCTCTGTGTCAATATAGGGTGAGAAGAATATCATGAAGCAGGTCAGAAGAACGCAAAAATCCTTTGTCTTATTAATCGGTTTGGTTGTTCAACTTGGCTTTTTTGTCGGCCATGCGGATGCCAAAGATGTAAAGTTCATCTGGAGCGGCAGAACGATCGATGATCGGGTCATCCTGCAGTTTGCCTACGAGAGTTACCAGGGGATTATTGAGGAATTTCGCCGAGAAGGAATCAAGGTCATTCTGCTTGAAAAAAATGCCGACATTGAATCGAACAGGAGAATAAACTTACCGGAGGATTTCGAAGCCGTCAGGTATTATACGAAACATTTTGATGAATACTTGCCAGAAACCAAAGAGAAAAAGACGACACCAGACGGTGCCGTTGAAGGCACTTTTTCCGCTACTGGACGATTCCTCCCCCCATACTCGCATAACCTGAATGATCAGAATCAGCATGCCGACGCTGAGGAGCGTCCCTATGTGGAAAAACCGCTCATGCTGATTCGCTCCGATATGGACAACAAATCCACTCTCATTCACGAATACCTGCACTTCTATTTGCGCAGGCATGATAAACCCGAAAAAGGATCGGACGGAAAGCTCCATAATGAGTTGTGTCTGCGATGCCAGCAGGAGATCGATCTTTTAGGGGCTTTTAATGAGTGTGATAAAAAATTGGAGCGCGCCGGTCTTTTTACGAATGAAGAAGAACTGTTGCCGTTAAAGGGAAATATAGAGAAATGCAAAGAAGAAGCGGAAGCTTACTACCTGAGCTCTCTGACCTTCCGGCGTCACCGGCTTGTTTCCAAAATGGAGATAGCCGGTGAGGAGATGGACATCGAGATACTCCTTTACAACTATCGAAATAAACTCAATATTCAGGATGAAGAAAAGGAGAGCTTAGCCTCCCTGCAAGATTACCTTGCAGGTTATACACAAGAACTGGTCGGCGGAATGGAAAGCCTTCGGAGAGCAATCCAGAGGAATCACCTGGAGCTTCTGCCCGATGTAGAACGCAAGGTCCTGGAACTGAGAGATCTCTCTGGAAAAGTTTGGGAGAAATTCTGGCAAACGCAACTATGGCTCGGAATGCAATGTGAACAAGAACACGAAAGAGTCGACCTTTTTTTAACGGAAAAAAACCTCCCGGACACCATTGGAACAGTCGTGGCAGGTATTTTAGGAAGCGATATTTCTCCTGATCAGAACCCCCTGACTTTTAAAAAAATCACCGATGACCGGCGCTGGAAATCGGCCGTTCAACTGGAGGAACATCCTTTAGAAGGATGGGAACAGCCGGTAAAAGTAGTCAAAGTGAACGCAACCGGGGAAGAGGCCCTCAATATTCTGGAGTCGATAGAAAACATCGCCAGGAAGATGGAAGTAAACTTATCTAAACAGGAATACCCGAGTGAATATCTGCTGAGCCAAATCCTCGCGGTGGAAAGCCGGGTCAGAGAGGCGGGAGAGGAATTATCTGCGAAAGGACTTGACCAGCGTGATTCTTCAGTCATCATCGACTTTGCGTATGATCAGTTCGGAGGACTCCTCCGAGTCTCTTTTCACAATCACAGAGAAAAATAAGGGTGCCATTTTTTGTCAGCCCTGCCGCCAAATTCTGTCACCGCGTTCCATGGAAATTTTTTAGAAACTATTTTCTCGCGCAAATTCAGCTAGTTACAATTTTGAAAATCTTCTGATTCGTGGCACACTGCTTGCTCTTGTATAAGGGTAGACAAGACGAATGGCAGGAGGCAGAAGACCCCTTCCTCCCCTCTTTCCCAAACCCGCCTCCTGCCTGATTTATCTGGGGGCCTTCGGAGCGGATGGGGCAAGTGGTGTGAGCAATGGAATACGATGTCACAGAAGGGATTGCGTTTGTTCTTCCGAGATCGCGGAAATACTTTGGCCGATCGGTCAATCCCCACTCCAGGGAACATTGGAAGACGCTTGTCGAAGAGATGGCAGGTATAGAATCGGCAGGCGATACCGCTACACAAAATACGCTTGAACTGAAAATCAAAGAACTCGAGCGGCTTCAAAAAGAGCTCCTCGATATGATAGACACACTCGACACTTTCCTCGATGGATCGCAGGAATGAGATGCCTTCTCAACCAAAATCCGCGTGCAGAGCTAAAAATCGCGCCGCAGCGGCCGGAGAGACGGTGGATCAGGATCTGCTATCTGCTTCCAATCCTCTTTTTAATCGGATGCGGCGTTCAGGGCGAAGAGATCTGCACCATTCCGGCGACAGAGTCAGATACCGGCTACGTTCTCGCCTCTGACTGTCATGCGGTTGTCTGGGGCTCTTCCGATCTGCCGATTCGAATTTCAATCGACGATTCCATCAGCGATACCTTTGTCAATGCCATCTTTGACGCTGCCGCGACTTGGGAAAGCGCGGCTGGACGGAGGCTCTTTGAGGTTGTGAGGAATGATGACGGCGCTTTGAATCAGATGAGCTTTGTTTCAAATGGAGATTGGAAGTTCGGATCGGACTTAACTGCGGCGACACAGTTCGCAACCAATAATAAAGAACGGCGGATGATCTCCGCGCAAATTTACTTTAATCTTTCTTACAAGTTTTCCATCTCTGGGGAACGCGACGCCATTGATATGGCATCGGTTGCGCTCCACGAGCTCGGCCACGCACTGGGACTCACCCATCTCGACACGGCCATTGACGCGGAGAGTGTCATGAACGCGTATCTCGGCAGAGGTGTGATCCGGCGCACCTTGAGCCGCGGAGATCTTGAGCGGCTAAACAATCATTATTAGAACTCATTTTTCTTTCAGCGGTCTGAAGCGAATAGTGGCAGAGATCTGACATTCGTGTTCCCGCAGGAATTGTTTCATCAAGTCCGCAAGGTCGAGGCGATCGAAGAATTTCTGGAATTCGTTGGAAAGGACGCCTCTCAGCTCAGTTTTGCTCTTTTGAGCACTCTGGAGAAGCTGCGTTGCAACCTCTTTGGGGAGCTTTAAGTCTGCGACAGCACTCTTAATGCTCTCCTCCGTGAGAAAGAGGGCACCCACTCCTGTATAGAAAGCCTTTTTTGCCAAAGCCGTCCAGGCCTTGCTTCGCTCATTTTTACTCATAGAGATAGATCCTTTCTGCCCGCACTTTAAATCGTTCCACGGTTTTAGGGAGTGTCTGCTCCAATAACTGCTTTTCAATAAGACTCGGAATGGCAAGGGAGAGTTCTACAGAGAGATGGTATGTCGCATTCGTAGAATGAGAACCCTTACCGCGCTTCAGTTTCCATTCCCCTTCATTGACCTTGAAGAGTTCCCCCCCCGCAAGTTTCCATTTCAAAGAAGAGGGAGATTTCTCCGTAAATTCAAGAACATAATTAAATTCTTTGATCAGGCGGAGAGAAAAGGAGACTCGCGCTTTCTCTTTTTTCCTCCCAAGACGATGAACCTCCCGCATCTCCGAAAGAAATTCAGGATAAGATTCATAGTCTGTAATGACGCGATAGACGACCTCGAGAGGAGCGTCAATCTCGGTCGTTAACTCTGCGGAAGGCATGGAGATACACCTCTGTCCAAAAATCAAAATTTATTTTTGGGATGCAGCGTCGTCACGTATTGGAAAAGCTGATTGTGTGTAGAGAGAATGAGGGTCTGAGTCTCCACTCTTTCATTCCCGAAACGCACTCCCTTCAGGAGCTCCCCATCTGTCACACCGGCCGCAAAAAAGAAAACATCCTTTCTCGCCATCTCCTCTAGAGAAAGAATTCTGTCTGGGGGATTGATCCCCATTGCGGCTCCTCTTTCACGCTCTCCCTCGTGCCGATAAACCATCTTCCCTTGAATATTTCCACCGAGGCACTTGAGCGCCGCAGCGGCGAGAACTCCTTCAGTTGAGCCGCCAACCCCCATCATCAAATCGACGCCGCTGCCGGGAAGGCAGGTTTCGATCGCCACTGAGACATCGCCATCTGTAAAGAGTTTGATGCGGGCGCCAGCCTGACGCAGATCACAGATCAAATCTTCGTGGCGGTTGCGATCAAGCACGGCAACGGTGAGATCTGAGATCGGCTTGCCGAGCATTTCAGCAACAGCAATGAGGTTCTCCGCAGGGGTTCGCTCAATGCTGATCGCGTCTTTGGCCCGCGGCCCTACAGCGATTTTCTGCATGTAAGTGTCGGGAGCGTGGAGAAACCCTCCTCTTTCCGAAACTGCAAGAAGAGAGAGAGCGCCCCGGAAATATTTGGCACAGATTGTTGTCCCTTCGAGAGGATCGAGGGCAAAATCGACTTTCAGGCGGGCATCGCTGATCCCAACCTTTTCTCCAATATAGAGCATGGGAGCCTCATCGCGCTCCCCTTCCCCAATGGCCACAATCCCATCTATAGGCAATGCGCCCAAAGCGCTGCGCATTGCGTCCACTGCCGCCTGATCTGCCGCCCGCTCATTCCCCTTGCCGCGCCACTGTGCGCTTGCAATGGCCGCTTTCTCCACTACGCCTCGAAATTGTGCGATTGGAAATTCGTGCAAAGTCGTCCCCAAAGCTGAAATCCACTGTTATGAGGGAGAGTTATACCAGCTGAAGAGCGAGGCGTCAATTTCCATTTCCAGCTCTGAAAAATAGCCAGTGAATTTTCTTCACAACTGATCCGATAGGAGGTGAGAAGCCTGAATTAATTTTTTTCATCAAAGGAGGGAAATGTCAGAAGAGGAGATGAAAGCATATAAAAAAGTGCAAAATCGCGAAGAGACCCTCAGAGAAGAGATGGTGGAAGAGCAGATCATCGCCAGGGGGATCAAACAGCAAGAGGTGTTGGATGCGCTGCGGCGAGTGCCGAGACATGAGTTTGTTCCTGCGTCGCTCAGCTACCTCGCCTATGCCGATCAGCCGCTTCCAATTGGCGAAGGACAAACAATCTCTCAACCTTATATTGTCGCCTATATGACTGAGATCCTTAAACTGACCTCGCAGGATCGCGTTTTGGAAATTGGCACCGGTTCAGGTTATCAATGCGCCGTTCTGGCAGAAATTGCAAAGGAAGTTTACACGATGGAAATCGAGCCTTCTCTTCATGAAAAAGCCAAAGAGGTCTGTCAAAGACTCGGATATCGGAACATTCACTTGCGCTTAAGTAATGGCTACGCAGGCTGGCCGGAAGCGGCTCCTTTCTCGAAAATTATCGTGACCGCCGCGCCAATGGAGGTGCCACAGGCATTGATTGAACAGCTTGCTCGCGGAGGACGAATGGTCGTTCCCATGGGCGTCCTCTTTCAGCAACTGATGGTCATTGAAAAACTGGAAGATGGGAGACTTCTCCGAAAAACGGACCTCCCCGTCCGTTTTGTGCCGATGAGGCATCACGAGGAGTAATTCTTACCGATTATAGTATAAGTCAGCAATATTATTCGTTAAGAGGACTTCGCTCCCCTGAGAGGCAGCCTCTTCTACATCCGACACCACGAACGTCAAATGGCAGGTATTCAGGAGACAGACCGGGAGTCCCCCAAGTTCGTGACGGAGCAGTATTGATGCAGAAGGGGCCACTGGGCCAAACGAGAGCATTGCGATCTTCTGGTAACTGTCCATTGCATCGGGAAGAAGTGACGCCGGCTTCTGCTTCAGGAGCGAAAAAAACTCCTCTCGCGTCGGATTGTCACTGCTCTCCTCGGGGGTGACATCATGATAGACCGTCAGCATTCCGCTCGCGGGCAAGAGACCCAGGTTATTGAGTCCTAAAACGAGGCCGATTTTTCCATTTTCGTGAAGGAGCTTGAAATCGTGCGGGAAAATTGCAGCATCCGGCTGACGCGTTCGCACCCTCCCTTCTACGCGCGCCTCCTTTTCTGTCACTCCCGATGAGCCAATTTTTTCAAGAGTGCCGCGAACCGCTTTCCAGAGCTCTAACCCTGTATCGACAAAATCGAGCGAACTGAGCTCCGGGATGCGCTCTCTCAACAGGGGATGACGGAGCGCATTCACCACCCCCTCACTGACTGCCAGAGTATAAACCCGCTCCGGCGCAAAAGCGAGATCGCCAAGCTGAAGATCCAGAATCAATTTGTCTTCTTCCCTGGCTTCCAGGTCATAGTGAAAATAGCCGTGAGAAAGGTCAACAACCTGATCTGCCCCTAAAATGTAGAAGAGAGCCTGCTTGAGAATCCTCCCTTCCATTGCGACGCGATAGAGTTTCCACGTCTGATCCGTGTCAGGGCGATAAATCATCGGCAG
This sequence comes from Deltaproteobacteria bacterium, assembly GCA_016205125.1. GTDB lineage: Bacteria > Bdellovibrionota > O2-12-FULL-43-9 > JACQJE01 > JACQJE01 > JACQJE01. The sequence goes on from JACQJE010000073.1 coordinate 6,406, forward strand.
CATGTCAAAGACATTCGCACTGTTGATGGGACCCTTGATAAAGCCGGAACGGAGAAAATTGGAGGTATTCACCGCCGCGTCAACCGGATGAATCTGGTTTACCGCTTCATAAATGCTGTCCACAATAAAATTGCCGATATTGGACTCGCCCCGGTCAACCGGCACAAGATCGATCGCTGCGTTCGTCAGATGATCTGTAAATAAATTCTGAGAAACAGAGCGATATTTTGCTTCGATTTCCTCACTGTATTCTTTCACTGTTTCAGCAATCGCGGGATCTTCTGCAATGGCCGCATCCACCTGATGGACTTTGTAAGAGAGGAGCTTTACTTTTCTATCGCCGCTCGACACGTCGGGATCGATGCCAAGGCAGACTTCCCCAACATATTCTCCATGTGCGCCCGTCTTTACTAAATAGGAATCCCACTCATTCGCGCCCTTGCCGAAAGTCACCTGAACCGGTTTTCTCAGGAGATGATGCGAATGCCCCCCTACTATCAGGTCAATCCCTCGGATCCTCTGGGCAAGCTTCACATCTTCCTCATCATCCAGGTGCGTCAAAAGAATGAGGACATCCACCTCAGAGCGGAGTTCATTCACGAGGCGGCGCAGTACACCAAAAGGGTTATCAATCAAAACGGGAGAAAAAAAACTGCTGTAAAAAGAGTCATCTGTCGCTAAGCCAATGACGCCGACCCGGAGATCCGCTTCCAGCTCCTTTGGGCCAAAGATCTTATAAGGAAGAATCATCTCCTTGAGCTTTGACTGCGGCTGATCAGAATTCCATTGTGCGAAATCGAAGTTTGCCCCCAAAATGGGGAAAGAGGGCCTGACATTGGAAATGACGCGCTCCAGAACAGCGGGCCCATTAAACCAATCGTGATTCCCAACCACTACTGCGTCATAACCGATGGCATCCAGCAGAGAAAGGGATGCTTCACCCGCTCCTAATACATAATAGATGCCTCCTTCGGACCAATCCCCCGCATCGAGGAGAAGAGAACTCTTGTGAGACTGACGCAGATTGTTCACAAGGGTCTTGATCCGCGCAACTCCCCCCAGGTGATAATGAGTATTGCCGGGGCGGAAATGAGAGTGGAGATCGCCTGTGTGGAGAATGGTCAGCGCACACAAATCCGACAGAGATCCTAAAGGGCGAACCGCATTCTTCCTGGCGTTTTTTTCATTTTGATCGCCAAAAGCATCCCTGCTGGAGGCGCCAGAGCATCCAAGGCCTGACGCCAAAACAAGAGAAAGGACTATTGCTTTTATTTTCATCCGCATTCTCTTTCCTCCTGTGAAAACGTGACCGATTTTCTGACGCAAAAAAACATCAGCACGCAGAGTTTTGCTTCACCTGGCAGATTTAAAGGAGCTCTGCAGCATCCGTGAAATCGAGAAAAATTTATATCAAATATACCTGAACGGGTCAATGGAGAGGGACTTCCAACTCCTGAAGCCCAGTTTGACAGCCCTTTTCCAGCCTGCAGAGGCGATGGAGTTCTGACTTTAAAAAGGGGACAGCCGCATCCTGATTTTGACGCATCACGTCAATCACTTGACGCAGGTTCTTTCCGGAGTGCTTCCAGAGCGACTCAAACAGAATAATAAAGCGAAGATAGTTGAGCTGGGCAAGAA
>JACQJE010000076.1 GCA_016205125.1 Deltaproteobacteria bacterium
ATGTATACCAAACTCAAGGTCTCAGCATCAGGGAAATTTCCCGCCGATTTGGGAGATCAAAAAGTGCAATATCGGATGCGCTCGAACGGTTCGGCATTCCTTATGGAAAGAATCTCACGGGCCGCTCAGAAAAATTTCACCCAAATCCTCCACCTATGTACCTTCAGTGCGATAACCGCAGATCCACCCCACCCCAAAAAGCAGGTTTTTTTGGGGACCCCTATCAATGATCATCGGGGTCCCCCAAAGATCTTCGATCTTTGGGGGGGCGAGGAGTCTGTGGATCAAGGTTGCTGTTTGAGGCGAACCACAGCACTTTCGCCCATGAGTATGCTGAATGATTACTGAAGAGAGCGGCGTGTCCAGAGGATGGCCGCTCCGATCGCGCATCCTGTAAAGAGAAGGGTCACTCCCAGAGCGAGGCCCGAAGTGTCATGTGAAGAAAAAGAGGATGCGTTGCTTGAAATAGGGGCGGAGAGGGCGGTCTGTATGGCAGAGAGCTGATAACTCATCGGATTCCATTCCATGATTCTTCTCAGCCAGGTCGATGCGCCGGCCAGAGGAAAGAGAGCGCCTGACAAGATCCAGAGTGGAAAGAAAAAGAGCGTCATAATCGCATGAAATCCTTGTGTCGATTCAACGCGCCACGCAATGGCAAATCCCAGCGAAGTCATTCCGCATGAGATGATAAAGAGTAAGAATAAGAGGTGGAAAAAGGTGGAAAATTGAAATGCGTATCCCGCTAAGGGGGCCGCGCTGAGGAGAAAAGCGGCTTGCAGTAAGGCGAGCAGTGCGCCTCCGAGTACCTTTCCGAGCACAATGCTGGTGGTGGGCGTTGGCGAAACAAGGACGGACTGAAGAAAACCTTCATTGCGGTCATCAATTACCGAAAATGTTGAAAAAAGTGAGGAAAAAAGGATCACCAACAAGAGAGTTCCCGGGAAAAAATATTGCATCGATGTCAGTTCCGTCATTCCGGGAAAATGAAAGGATCCCTTCAGCCCTGCACCCATTAAGATCCAAAATGCAGCACCCTGTCCCAGAGCGCTCAACCAGCGGCTTTTCTGCCGGGAGAAACGGACCAGTTCTCTCCAACTCAGAACCAAGATGGGTAAGATCAGGAGGCGAAGTTTCTGCAGCATGTTTCTTCTTTAGTCCTCAAGTTTTCGACCTGTCAGATGAATAAAGACATCTTCCAGAGTGGGTTGGCTGACCTTTACCGAACGAATGAGCGGCTTAAACCTCTCCATCAGTGTTGAAACCAAATGATGCGCGTCTTCAACCTCGATTCTGAGCTGTTCACCCACAAGGTCACTTTTTAAATTAAATTCCGTTTGAAGCAGACGGGCTAGTGCTGCGAGTTCATCTGTTTCAATCGAAACGGTTTCTCCTTTGACCTGTTCTTTGAGGGACTGAGGCGAATCATCCGCCACAATCGCTCCTTGGTGGAGAAGGGAGAGGCGGGTGCATTTTTCCGCATCATCGAGGAGGTGGGTGGCAAGCAGGACCGTCACTGAATGATTCTTATGGGCTGATTTCAGCTGAGTCCAGAATTCTGCGCGGGCTAAGGGATCGAGACCCGTGGTCGGTTCATCGAGTATGAGAACCGAAGGATCAGGGAGGAGCGCTTTAGCCAATTCCACGCGCCGCTTTAATCCTCCTGACAAAGTTTCTGCTCTTTCGCTGGCCCGACCGGACAGTCCAAATGCCCTCAAAAGCTCTTCAATTTTTCCGGACAGGATGCGACTCGAAAGACCATACAAATATCCATGATATCTCAGATTTTCAGCGACCGTTAGTTTGTCATCCAGACTGGCAGATTGAAAGACGACGCCGATCTCTTTTCTGACCTTTGAGGATTCCCTCACGACATCATGGCCGCAAATGAGGGCGCGCCCCTCTGAAGGGGTGAGAAGGGTGGAAAGAATGCGGAAAAGGGTGGTTTTTCCTCCCCCATTGGGTCCTAGAATTCCGAGGATCTCACCTTTGGCAACCTGAAGATCAATGGACCTCAGAGCGATTCGTGACTTGTATTGGTGAGAAAGATTCTCAATGGAGATCGTTTTCTCAGCTGAAGAAAGCAAGGGTATTCTCCAAGCGCTAACGGAAAAAAAGAAAAGGCCGGTGCTGGCGCATTGACCAACACCGGCCGAAAGAAAAGATTAGGATCCAGACGTAAAGACGAATTCAATCGATTTTGTCTCTTTGCTTCCAAGGGTCACTGTCTGAGTCTGGGTTCCAAATTTTTCATGCCATGCCTCGATCACGTACTGACCTGCCGGCAATGCGGGGAGTTGGAACGATCCCGATTCGTTTGTTACAGCAAAGAATGGGTGATCGAGGATGCCGACATAGGCGTGCATCCAGCCATGGACATCGCATTTAAATTTGGCCATGACCTCCGGTTTTGTAAACTTCTTCGTGATTTTCATCCCCTGAAGCGGCATGCCCAAATTGAACTGTTCATTGATATTTGCCAGAGAATGCACGTTGTGCAGTGTCGCATCGCTATTGAGGATGACTAAGTCCTGGTTTGCGCGAATTCCGAATACGTGAGGTTGATACCAGCACCCCTTTTGATCAAGGATCACAGGATTCGCTGGAAGAGGATAATCCCCAGCGGGAACCCCTTCTTTTATAGAGACAAAAACATTCTTGAGCGTGCCGTTCGCATTGACCACGACATCTTCATCAAATTTTCCATTGCTGTATAACGCCTTACAATTGGGATCTGCCGCCATATCGAGTTTTTTCGGTTGCGGAGCTGTCCCCTTGAAAACAACCTTTCCTGAGATCGTCGCGTCTGCCGGCTGTCCTGCCGCAGGGGGTGTGGTGACATCTGTTTCCGCAGGGGAGGGGGTTGTTTCAACGGTTTCTTTTTTCTTACAACCCACGGTTAAAACCAATGCTGCCAGAATGAGCAGTACTGCATTTCGAAACTTCATCGCTTTTCTCCTCAAAAGAAATAGAAAAAGAAATAAATCCGGCCAAAAGGACCGTTCCAAAGTTTCAGGTTAAGTAGCAGAAACCCAATACAATCGCAAGAGGATTACTTAGGCAAATCTCTGCTCGCTTTGATTTCCCGTCTGTAAACAGTATAAAGAGCATCATTTGAGGGGGATTGCCCATTGCGTTTGAGTGAAATGGCAGAAGTCAGAAAGATTGTGGAGAGAGCTCTTGTAGAAGATATTGGCGCAGGAGATATCACCTCCATCTCATTAATCACGGCCGATCAAGTGCTGAAAGGAAAATTCAGAGCCAAGGCGGGCGGTGTGATTGCCGGCCTTGAATTGGCAGAAGCGGTGTTTAGCTTGCTTGATCCGAAAATCACCTTTAAACCCTGTGTGGAAGAGGGTGCCTGGATTGATAAGGGTAAAATCATTGCCGAGGTAAGAGGCAATGGGAGGGGACTGTTATCTGGAGAACGAGTCGCGCTTAATTTCTTGCAGCGGATTTGCGGCATTGCCACTTTAACCAGGAGATATGTGGATGAGGTAATGGGTACGGGTGCCGTGATTTTAGATACGAGAAAGACAGTTCCCACCTTGAGACTGCTCGACAAATGGGGCGTAAGAATCGGTGGAGGAAAGAATCACCGGTTTGGCTTAGACGATTTTATCTTGATCAAGGAAAACCATATTGCAGCGGTCGGAGGCTTGCAGGAAGCCGTGGGCCGTGTAAAAAGGGGGAAGGAATCCCTCCCCATTGAAGTGGAGGTCACCAATTTAGAAGAACTAAAGGATGCTCTCGCCATGGGGATAGACAGAATCTTGCTCGATAATATGACTACCCAGCAGATGCGGGACGCAGTGCAAATAGCGGCGGGACGAGCGGTACTCGAAGCATCTGGCAATGTGACGCTAAAAAACGTTAGAGAGATCGCGAAAACAGGAGTAAATTTCGTTTCTGTGGGGAACCTTACTCACTCTGTCCAGGCACTAGACATTAGTTTTACGGTAGAGTGCATATGAGTCTGCGTTCCTCAGCAGAGATCTTCGAAGATTTGAAACATCGCTTATCAGATGTCATGCCTGAGTTTGAACTTCGCCTAAAGGCTGAACTGGCAAGCGAAATTTTGAAACTCAAGGAAGAAAAGAATGCTGTGATTCTCGGGCATAACTACATGGAGCCTGCCCTATTTCACACCGTGCCAGACTTGAAAGGCGACTCACTGGAGCTCAGTCGCCTGGCGGCCGAGGCAGATCGAGACATCATCGTCTTCTGCGGCGTGCGATTTATGGCGGAGACAGCCAAGATCTTAAATCCCGCAAAAATGGTCTTGCTGCCAACCAAAAAAGGGGGGTGTTCCCTGGCCTCGAGTATTACTGCGCAAGATGTACGCGACCTGAAACAGAAATTTCCAGGGGTACCCGTGGTTGCCTATATTAATACTTACGCCGAAGTAAAGGCTGAAAGCGATATCTGCTGTACCTCTAGCAATGCGGCTGCAGTAGTAGAGTCTTTGCACAAAGATTCTGTCATCTTTATTCCGGATGAGTATTTGGCGCGAAATGTAGCCATAGAGACGGGGAAGCATATTATTGTACCGACTAAGGAGAAAAAGGAGAGTGGAGATCTCGATTATCAGATGATTGGCTGGCATGGGCGCTGCGAGGTCCATGAGCTGTTTACTCTGGAGGATATCGACAATATCCGCCAACAATTTCCCGATGTCATGATCTTAGCGCATCCGGAATGTAGTCCAGAAGTCGTAGCTGCTGCCGACTTTTCTGGAAGCACCTCAGCTATGGTGCGGGTTGTGAGACAGACTGCTGCCCCTCGCTATCTTCTTTTGACAGAATGTGCCATGGGGGACAATATCATTGCCGAGAATAGAGAAAAGGAATTGCTCCGCCTCTGTAGTGTGAGATGCCCTCACATGAATGAGATCACCCTGCAGGAAACGCGGGATGCCTTACTCTATGGCCAATACGTCATTAACATTCCAGAAAGTATTCGTGTGAAAGCGGCTCGCTCCTTAGAGCGAATGCTGGCGGTGGGATAACCGAAGTGCATGATTTTATTGAAACCGATTGTTTAGTCATTGGGTGCGGAATAGCCGGGGCTATCTCTTCCCTTGAGCTAGCAGAGGCAGGCCTCCAGGTTTTGGTTGTAACCCGTGGAGAGAATTTAACTGACTCGGCAACTGATTTGGCTCAAGGAGGAATTGTTTATCGGGGTGACCAGGACTCTCCCGATATATTAGCTCAAGACATTATGAGAACGGGAGGATCGTATTGTTCTCCCAAGGCGGTTGAAATTTTGGTGGAGGAGGGAGCTCCCCTGGTGAGAAAGATTCTCATGGAGAAGGTAGGGGTTACTTTTGATGCTGATGACCAAGGGAAGCTCACCTTGATTCGGGAAGGAGGGCATTCAGTGGCTAGAATCGCCCATCGGCAAGACCAGACGGGCCGCCACCTTGTGAGTCACCTTGTCCGTGCGCTGAGCAAACACCCCAATGTGAGACTTCTGCCGAAACACACGGCTGTCGATCTTTTAACCCCTCAGCACCATTCTCCCAATCCCCTCGCCCAATATGAGCCTACGACTTGTGTGGGGGCTTATCTGTTTGATCAGGAGAAGGGGGGGGAGGTAGTAGGCTGCCTAGCCCCGCGAACCATTTTAGCGACGGGTGGCTTAGGGCAGCTCTTTTTGCGCAACACGAATCCTGCTTTTGCCCGCGGAGATGGTTTGGCGATGGCCTACCGGGCAGGCGCAAGAGTCATCAATGCCGAGTTTATCCAGTTCCATCCTACCACTTTTTTTCAGAGGGATGCCGCTGCCTTTCTCATCTCTGAGGCAGTTCGCGGCGCAGGGGGAAAATTAGTGTACCGGGATGGCACCCCCTTCATGGAAAAATACGATCCGGAGTGGAAAGATTTAGCTCCCCGAGATGTCGTCTCCAGAGCAATCTACCAGGAGATGATGCAGAGAGATCTTCCCAATGTCTATCTTGATTTGGCCTCTCACCTTCCAGCAAACGAGATCCGTCATCGATTCCCTGGCATCTTCGCCTTCTGTTTAAGGCATGGGGTAGACATCAGTCAGGAATTGATCCCGGTGGTGCCAGCCGCCCACTACTCCTGTGGGGGGGTCTGGGTGGATGAGGTTGGGGAGACGAATCTCAAAGGCCTTTACGCGGTTGGCGAGGTAGCCTGCACGGGAGTGCATGGAGCAAACCGCCTGGCAAGCACATCCTTACTCGAGGGTTTAGTTTGGGGATATCGCGCCGCAAGAAGTATTATAGACAGAGGGGGAACTTCCAGGATGGCCTGGAAAATTCGCCCTTGGAAAGATATGGGTCGAGAGCTGCCTGACCCGACTCTCATGAACGAAGATATGAATACGATTAAGCACATCATGTGGAACTATGTGGGACTCGTCCGCTCTGCTCCCAGATTGCAGAGGGCGCTTAAAGAGTTGCGAAACCTGGAATTCAGTATTGAGCAGTTTTATCGGGAAAGCCACCTTACCGATCAGCTGATCGGCCTGCGCAATGCCATACAGGCTGCCATCATTGTGGCCTCTGCAGCTTGGAAGAACAAAACAAGTGTCGGATGTCACTATCGCATTTCTTGAAGAAAAAAAGGTCAGTTATTTGGAAAAAATTTGGGGCAGCGCCAGGACTACTTAGGAGCCAGAATGTCGCCGATTCCTTCGAGGATCTCCTTTCCGGTCTCTTCGACCCCTTTTTGGAGTCCCCCTTCTACCGCTTTTTCCAGCGTTTTAGCCGTGAGTCGCTGAATATAGGTTGCGGCATCTGGTATAACGATGGGATTTTTGAAAGTACCTGTCACTACGAACGGGATCGATTCGAGTTCAGAGGGTTCAGGGGTCAGATAATAGATCCCCTTGTAATTCAATCGTTGATCGAGATCAAAATAGCCGCTGACTTTGACTCTTTGGTATTTTGAAAAGAGATTGAGATCAGGGGTATGAACATTCCCGTTACTGATGCGGATACTGCTGCTGACTTTGTCAAAGACATCTTCCCGCGTCGGAAATTTCACCTTTAATCCCGGAATGACACTCAAAGCACTCTCGACCGCTTTAGTCAGGTTAAGGGTTGTAAATTTGCTGTCCAAAAGGGTGAGAGATCCGTTTCCTGACCCGCGGCGAAGGACTTCCCCAAAAGAGAAGCCCCCCCCCGCAAAATCAGCCTGGGTTGTCAATTTTCCATAGATCGTATCTTTCAGTTCAGGTTTTTGTTCGGAAATCATGAGGTTCATATCGAGGTTCTCAATCGAATTGTGAGCCGTGAGGTAAGGGGGATGTCGGTTGAGATCGATGGAAGCTTGTGAGTGGATGCTCCCTCCATAGGCTTTCATATCGAGAGGTTTTAGTTCCATTATCCCATTCTGCAATGACAGGGATGTCTGAAGGCTGCTGAAAGTAAAATTTTTGATCCTCCCCTTTTTCACGCTGACCTCACCGGTGACGTAACTTTTCCTGATCAAGGGGGAAGACTGCAATTTCTGCAATGGGGGCGTCTTTCGCTTTTCGGGAGCCTCTGTCGGTGTCTCCCCCTCTTTTTTTTCTGTCGCGGGCGGAATGATGTCGTTGAGATCAAAATGGCTCGCATTGATCGTGATGTCGCCGCGCGGCGCTGAAGACCAGTTCCTGACCAGCACGGACATTTTGACTGACGTTTCTCCACTCGTAAAATCGAAATCTTTGATCGAAAGTTCTTTTGGATTGATATTGATCAGCAGGTCTCCTCCGCGGAGAGGTTTGAATCCTGGGAGGTGGACCTCCCATTTTTGGGCCATGACGACTGCACTCATATTGAGGGGTTTGAGAGGTTCCGCGGAAGGGGTATCCACAGAGCTTTTCAGGCGTTTCGGAAAAGTTTTCAGAGCTTCGAGAGATTCATCGATATTGGCTGTTACGGATACCATTCCCTTGAGCCCCTGTTGTTTCAATTTTGGGACAATATCAGCAAGGTCGCTCAAGCTGAAGGAATTGGTCTTGCAATCCAGTTTGACATGAAGGGGGGATGATTCTCTGATGTGGGCCGAAATCTTGAGTTCCAGGGGGCCGAGAGAGAGATGGCCGTCCGTCAGGCTGTAACGTTTTGCTGTCTGATCGACTTCAGCACTCCCTGAGAAGTGGAACGGCACACCGCTTTTCTTATTGAGAAAGTCTTTGTACTGAAGAGATGTTTTTCCAAATTCGCCGCTCAGCCGGGAGATGGACAACGAGTTTAATTTCTGCCCCTCCGTCAATACGGGGTAGAGAGTCCCCTGCAGTTGAAGAGGCCCGGAGATTTCCATATCTTTTACTTTTTTTGAGACTAATTCTGTTGAAAGAGAAAAATCGATTGGTTGATTGATCCCTACGTTTTTCAGAGAAATATTGAGATTTTCGACTCTGACATTTGCTCCCTTCAGTTGGTCAACAAATTCCATTGTTCCTCTGTCGAGTTGAAGATTGAGCTTTGCTTTCTTCATGAGGTGCTCGATGAGATCCTTTTTTTCCTCCTTTTTCTCCTCTTTTGGTTTTTCTTCTGCCTCTGCCGGTTTTGCCAGCAGGTCAGAAATATTATTTTGATTTTCGCGATTTCTCACAATGACGACCTGAGGTTCCTGAAGTTGAAATTTGGCATGTACCTGGCCTGTCAGCAGAGGCCAGAAAGCGACGCCGACTTCTGCCTTCTTGACTTGCAGGAGTGTGGTATTCGGGAAATTCCGAGAGTTCTTGACTGCGATATCTTCAATGCGCGCCCGGAGTCCCTTCCAGAGGGACAATCGCATATCGCCAAGCTCGACGCGCCCATTAATCGCTTGATTGGCTGCCTCTAAGATCCGGGGTTTCCATCGATTGAGATCGACGAGAAGAGTCAGGGCGACTGCCGCAAAAATGATGAGCAAAAAGAGCCCCCCTCCAGCAATGCCCAGGATCTTAAGAACTGTTTTTCTCTTGCGGACTTCTTCCATGAGATTTTCCTCGCGCCTTTGTGCTATGACATAGTTTCCATCCGGAATCAGAATTCTATTACGGCTGGCTGCAAAATGAATGCTCTTCGTTGCCAAAACCAAAATGTCCTCGACGTAGCTCTGGGGCTACGCCTCCGGACATTTTGATTTTGTCGCCTTGAGCATTCATTTTTCGCTGCGCCTCATGACGAATTCTGTTTCCGGATGGAAACTAAAAAATTCGTAATACTAAAGTAGTCGTGCTATTTCAACTAATCGGATCATTGATGAAGAAAATTTACCCCCTTTTTCCAGCTTTTGTCGGCTGGCGCTATTTCCGGTTTCGCACCCTGGTCACGCTGATCTCTGTGAGTGGGGTAGCGATTGGCGCTGCAGTCTTAATCATCGTTCTTTCTGTGATGAATGGCTTCGGGACCGATCTGAAGAACCGTCTCCTGAGCGTCGTCCCCCACGTTATTGTTGAAACCAGAGATCGCGAGCCCTTTGATCCTGCCGCGATTCTCCCCTTGCTGAAAAATATGGATCCCAAAATCATGGCCGTCAGCCCCCTTGTCGAAGGGGAGTGCATTATTCAATCTGAGCGGGGGATAGCGGGGGGTCTGGTGAGAGGAATCGATGTAAATAGCGCGAAAAAACGCTCTCTCTTTCTCGAGAATCTGATTGCTGGCGAGGGGTTCCTGATTACACCGGAAAAAGGAAAACTCCCCCCTATTGTATTGGGAGACCAGCTTGCCGCTCAGCTCAAAGTCTACCTTGGTGATACTGTTGCGCTGGTCTCCCCTCTTGAAAAAGAAGGACCCTTTGGGACAATGCCGCTGAGCCGGCGTTTTGAAGTTGTCGGGATTCACCAGATTGGCATTGCGGAATACGATGCGAAGTATGCCTATCTGCCGCTTCCCCAGGCGCAAGCGTTCTTTTTCACTTCAGATAAAGTTTCCATGATTGAGATTCTCCTTTCGGATCCCGATGCGGCGCCGAAAGTGGCGCGTCTGATCCATAAGCAGTGGCGGGAAAAGCCCAGTCTTGCGGCCAGGCCATGGCGGGAGATGCATCAGCACCTCTTTGCAGCCCTCCAATTGGAAAAAATTGCCATGTTTGTCATTCTCTCCTGTATTATTCTTGTCGCCTCATTCAACATCGTTGGATCGCTCGCCATGTCTGTGATTGACCGGCAGAAGGCCATTTCTGTTTTGAGGGCAATGGGTGCAAGCCGCCAAATGATCCGCTCCATTTTTCTGGCGGAGGGCTGCATGATTGGAGGGATTGGAACAGGGGTAGGACTTTTAGTCGGCGGTCTCACCTGTTGGGCGCTGAAGCGTTATCCGATTATTGAGCTTCCCGATCTCTATGTCGTGAGGACTCTCCCTGTTCTTGTTTCACCCCACTTTTTCTGGTGGGTCGGTCTGACTTCGCTGGCGATCGTCCTGATTGCCACATGGTTTCCCTCTCAAGCGGCTTCCAAGATCAATCCTCTCGATGGGATTCGCTACGAGTAGTTCCCAACTGGAGGACAGCTAAGGCTTCGTGTAAGATGGGAGAATATGGAAAAACCGTATCGAATGATTGAACATACTGCGGATATCGGCATTCAAGTGACGGCTGACACAGCTTCCGCTCTCTTCAGCCAGGTTGCATGGTCTATGATCGATCTGATGACGGAGGCGGAGGCCATTAATTTAACTGAGGAGAAGAGGGTGACGCTTGAGGGGGAAGATTATAAGGACTTAATGATCCGATGGCTCAACGAAATTCTTTTTTGGTTCGATACAGAGACATTTGTTCCCGGTCGTTTCACGATTGAGGAGATTGAATCCAGGAAGTTGGTTGCAAAGCTCTGGGGAGAGAGGTTTGACCGCTCGCGGCACGGGATCGGCTATGACATCAAGGCGGCCACTTATCATGAATTGCGGGTAGAGGAGTTGGAAGGGGGGCACTGGTTTGCTCAGGTCATTTTTGATGTCTAAGGAGAGAAAAAATGGATCGAGAGGAGGGGCGTTTAAAGGAAGGGGGAATGGCCTCGGAGGGGGGAACCCCTTTTAAGAAGATCTCCGATTATATCTGGGAAATCCCTAAAACCGGGGGAATGCGTGTTCCTGGGCGCATCTTTGCCAGTGAAGCGATGATGCGCACGATCAAGACAGACAAGAGCACGGATCAGGTGGCCAATGTGGCCCATCTCCCCGGTATTCTCAAATATTCCATGGCGATGCCGGACATCCATTGGGGATATGGATTTCCGATTGGCGGCGTCGCGGCGATGGACCTCCAGGAAGGGGTGGTTTCTCCAGGGGGTGTCGGCTACGACATCAATTGCGGTGTGCGGTTAGTGAGGACGCATTTGACGAGAAAAGATCTCATCGGTCATGAAAAGGAGCTAGTCAAAGCGCTCTTTCATGCCATTCCTACCGGTGTGGGTTCCCGCGGCGCCATTCGGAAACTGAACCAGGGAGAAATGGAGCAGGTGGCGAAAAAAGGGGCAAGATGGGCGGTCGAGAACGGTTTTGGAGAGGCTGAAGATCTCCATTTTATTGAAGAGAATGGGTGCCTGAAAGGGGCCGATTCCGATCTGGTGAGTCAAAGGGCTTATGATCGGGGGAGGGATCAGCTGGGGACACTTGGATCAGGGAACCATTTTCTCGAAGTGGGGGTGGTGACCGAGATATACCTCCCAACCGTTGCGGATGCTTTTGGTCTCTTTCGCGATCAAATTGTCATATGGATTCACACCGGGTCTCGAGGTTTCGGTTACCAGATCTGCGAAGAGTCGCTCTATGATATGCGGCGAGCGGTTCAGACTTATGGAATTCAACTTCCAGACAGCCAGCTTGCCTGTGCTCCCATCCAATCGCCTGAGGGTCAGAAATATATGGCGCAGATGGCTTGCGGTGCGAACTTCGCGTGGGCCAACCGACAGTGCATTATGGCGCTTGCGCGAGGTTCCTTTGAGCAGGTTTTTGGCCGGAGTTGGCGGGAATTGGGAATGTATTTGCTTTACGATGTCTGCCACAACATTGCCAAGCGGGAAAAGCATGCCCTCGATGGTGTTGAAAGAGAAGTTCTCATGCACCGAAAGGGGGCGACACGCGCTTATCCTCCAGGGCATCCCTTAACCCCGGAACCTTATCGCTCTGTCGGCCAGCCCGTATTGGTCCCTGGCGACATGGGGCGTTATTCCTTTGTCCTGGTCGGGACAGAAAAAGCAATGGAGCTCACTTTTGGAAGCAGCTGCCATGGAGCTGGCAGGATGATGAGCCGCCATGCGGCGATGCGGGAAGCAAAGGGGAGGCCCATTATACAAGAACTGGAACGGAGAGGGATTCACATCATGGCGACAGGGAGGAGGACGGTGGTCGAAGAGATATCGGAAGCGTATAAAGATGTGGCAGATGTCGCTCATGTCGTGGATCGGGTCGGAATCAGCCGGAAGGTGGCTAAGGCAGAGCCGATCTGTGTGATCAAGGGGTGATCCATTCAGGGTTGAAACAGATTCCCGAATGGGGTATGTTGCAACGGAAAGCTTGTTTATCGAATGGGTAGATTTTTGGAGATCAGCCATGAACAAGAAGCGACCTGTTGTTGTTCACTTGGTTGGAGTCGGGACCATAGGCGAGCCCCTTATTGGAATGTTTACCCGATGGCGTGAACATTTTGGCATTGATGAAGTGACCTTCCAAAAGCGGACCCCGAATCCGGATGACCTCCCAAAAATTCGGGAGCTCGTCAATAAGCGCGGCGCTAAGCTTTGCGTCGATAGTGAAACGAAAAAGGAATTTGAAAAAGCGGGTTTCCCGGTCTCTTATGAGACGGAGGATGCTCTCGATCGCGCTACGGTCGTTGTCGATTGTACGCCAAAGGGGGTGGGACATAAGAATAAACAGCAATATTATGAGGCGTTTCGCCACAATACCGCCGGTTTTATTGCCCAAGGGAGTGAGTTTGGCTTCGGAAAGATGTACGCGTACAATGTCAATGACAAGGCTCTTATTCCGGGAGAGGATCAGTTTCTTCAGGTTGTCAGTTGTAATACGCACACGCTTGCCGCGTTAGTGAATACGTTAGGACGCGATGTAAATGGCGACATCAATCAATTGGAGTACGGGAGATTTCTGCTGATCCGGCGCGCCAATGACATCAGCCAGGATTCTGACTTTATTCCATCACCTCAAGTCGGCAAGCATGATGACCCCGAGTTTGGCACCCATCATGCACGTGATGTCCATCATCTTTTTAAGACTCTCGGGGCGGAACTAAAGCTCTTTTCATCGGCACTGAAAGTCAATACTCAATACATGCACAGCCTCTGGTTTGATATCAAGCTGATGAACCCCGTGACACTGAGTCAAGTTGTTTCGAGGCTGATCGAGAATCCCCTCATTGCTGTGACTCGCAAGAGGATGGCAAACAGAGTCTTCTCTTTTGGACGCGATCATGGCTATTACGGCAGAATTCTGAGCCAGGCGGTTATTTCTCTTCCGACACTCCAGGTGGTCAATCATCACGAAGTGTTTGGATTCGCGTTTACGCCTCAGGATGGAAATTCTCTCCTGAGCTCAATTGCCGGCACTCTTTGGTTTATAGACCCCGCGACGTACGAGTCAAAACTTGACGTCGTGGAACAGTACTGTTTTAAAG
>JACQJE010000104.1 GCA_016205125.1 Deltaproteobacteria bacterium
GCCCGTTACTTTTATGAGGAAATTGATCAACGCTTGCGCGGCCACGATGTCGAGTTGGCACAGGTCACCGTTTGGGAAAATCCCTATTCTGGGGCAACCTATCGACCTTAATCTTTTTGCTGCGAAAGAGTGACAGAATCGTTTCTTTACAGAGGCCTTTAAGCGATGCTTTTAGATGACGTTCATAAATACAAAGATGAGCGCCGCATTCCGATTGATCAAGTTGGCATCAAGGGGATCAAGTACCCGATCACAATAGCAGACAAGCTTGACCGCGCTCAGCAGACCATCGCGACCATTAACATGTTTGTCGATCTTCATCCGGATCGCAAAGGGACACACATGAGCCGCTTTGTTGAAATCATCCACGAATATCGGCATGCTGTCCATCTGGAGACGATTCCTCTCATTCTCCAGGCAATGCGCGATCGTCTGGATGCCCGCTCCGCGTATCTCGATTTTTCATTCCCATTTTTTCTTCCCAAAAAAGCGCCGGTGAGTGAACTCGTGGGGTATTTCGATTATCAGTGTCGTTTCTGGGGAAAACTCGATGAGAAAGGTCTCGATCTTTTCCGTGCAGTGACTGTCCCGGTGGCGACGCTTTGCCCCTGTTCGAAGCAGATCAGCGACCGGGGAGCTCACAACCAGCGGAGTGTCATTACCGTCTCTTTCCGCACGAAGGGCCTCTGCTGGATGGAAGAGGTCATTCTCATGGCTGAAGGATCTGCCAGTGCCCCGCTCTTTTCTCTGGTGAAGCGGTCCGATGAGAAATTCCTGACTGAAGCGGCCTATGATAAGCCCTGTTTTGTCGAAGATGTTGTGCGCGAGCTCGCCTTAAAGTTAGACGCGCATCCTTCAATCACATGGTATGCCATAGAAGCAGACAGCTCTGAGAGCATCCACAATCACAATGCCTATGCGTTCATTAAAAGTAAAAAACCGGTCTGATACCATGAATCGGTCTTATGCGAAAACGGAGCGCTCCTTCGGGCCAAAATCAGGCCTCGTTCTTCTTTCCGGAGGGCTCGATTCTGCCGTAAACCTTGCGGCGGCTGTCGCCTGCGGGATGCGTGTTTCCGCCCTCACAGTCGATTATGGACAGCGGGCGGCAGAGCGGGAAGTGGAAAGCGCGGTGAGACTTGCAGGCCGCTATGACATCCGCCACGACGTGATCAGGCTCAACTGGTTTCCTGATCTCTGCCCATCGAAACTGACCGGGCGAGGCCGGGAGCTCCCGCTCTTGAAGGAAGGCGATCTTGATCGACGCGATGTGACTTTAGAGAGTGCAAGAGCGGTTTGGGTTCCCAACCGGAATGGGTTATTGATGAACATTGCCGGCGCCTTAGCGGAGTCGAGAGAATTGGAGGCGGTCATTGTGGGTTTTAACGCTGAGGAGGGGGCCACATTCCCTGACAATACGGAAGCCTGCATAGAGGCCATGAATGAACTCTTTAAATGGACCACTGCCAGCTCCGTCTCTGTCCACTCTTTCACAACGCAGATGACGAAGAGAGAAATCGCTCGGCTCGGCGCTGACTTAAAGGTTCCCTTTGACTTGATTTGGAGCTGTTATGAAGGGGGTAAGAGCCGCTGTGAGCAATGCGAGTCTTGCTTACGCTTTGCTCGCGCATTAAAATCACTTTGAGCTTTATCAAAAGGATCGCGACTCATGCCTCACATTTTTCAAGTTCACATCGAGGATACAGACCGACCCTACACCGGGAGAGAGCTCTCTCCCCACTGGATCTACCGCACCTATGGCATTGAAGGGAATGCGTTAGCGGTTTTTCAAGGCCCTGCCCGCGTTGGAGTGGAGAGCCTGGTTGACGTAAAAGATGCTGTTTCTGAGCGCCCCATCTCCAGCGATCGGATGCTCCATTTCATTGCGGAGTGGTTTGATGTCGGTTTGGATATCGCGGTCTTGCGCCAGCGTCTCTTCATCGTCGCGATCAAAGAAGCCCTGGAATCAGCTATTGGAGATCTTTATTTGGATCGCTCGGGCGATGATCTCTACGACGGGACAAACAAATTGACTGTTTCCATTGCGACAGCGAGCCCTGTCTCGACACTGATGCATACCGGGATCAATATCCTGACCACAGGGACGCCAATTCCAACAGCAGGATTGGATGATTATGAACTCGATCCCCTGCAGATCGCGAGAGAGATTATCGAGCGCTACCAAAATGAACTTGAAGACATCGAGCGCGCACGCTGCACTGTCTCTCCGGTAGGTGGCGGATTTTAGTGACACTTCTCGACACTGAATGCCGCAAAAAATGACTCACGATAAGCTTATGTTCCTTTCACCTTTCGCTTATGTAGTTTGTTCATCACCCGCTTTCAAAATTAATTTTCACGAACAGTTCAATTATTTCAATGTATTGATGATCTTCTTCAGTTGATAATTTGATAGCGATCCTCTCTTGGCACACCCCTTGCTTCTCTATATTTTCGAGAGCGGGGATTTTTCCCTCCTCTCATGTGCTACTCCTCTCTCACACGCCCTCTGTTGCCGGGGCTTCGGCCCCGGCAGCGGAGTGAAAAAGAGAAAGGGATTTTAAACTGCGGGAAGGGAAGAGTGAGAGAGAAAGGGGGTTTACGCAATGCGGTGGTATAACATCTCAGTCGTTATCGGTTTAATTGCTTTAATCATCCTTGATCGGAGTACGGCCTCTCTTCGTGTCTCCCCAGAACCGATGTGGGATGATTCCTATGCAGTCAATGATCCTCAAGAAGAGTTCGCATCTCAAAAACGTTCAGCAAAAGATTTGACCCCCGCCAGCCATCCTAAGCACATCTGCACCGATCCCACGATCTGCCCGATTTGCCGGCCGGATCAGCCATCCAGAGAGGATACCCTTCGAAAACTGGCCGCGCGCAGAAGGCCTAGTTAAAGTGTTCACCTGAAAATTCCAATCTGTTGCGGCTTGTTGCAAAATATCGCAATATCTTTCGCTCTGCCTCGTGACGAAGAATGGCACTGAGTGCCGCCGCAATTTGTCGTCCCTTCTTGTTTATGTCGAGCATCGTCTTCTTTTATGTATTAGGAGAAAAAAGATGAGTTTTCACTTAAGGCGCTGTATTTCCTGATTTTAAGCGGGTTTCCATTGCCGGAC
>JACQJE010000105.1 GCA_016205125.1 Deltaproteobacteria bacterium
CATCGGCTTCCTTCAGATCCCGCTTCGCAGCGGGCACCCTTGCCTAGACTCGCGGTTCCGATCTCCACGGCCCGCAGAGGATTTTCACCTCCTAGATTGGCGCCATGCCTGGCGCACCCCTACCTCCCCCTTGATGGGGGAGGTTAGGAGGGGGTGAATTTTACAGTCCCCTCCCATCAAGGGAGGGGAGTGAAGCTTTTTTGATGGATTTTGCTATTTCTCCGACAGACTCCTATGAGGAACTTCTTCACAAAAGAGGAGTGTCCCACCCATCACAGCAAGAGGGAGAACAAAGAAATTGAGAATTGGCACCACCATCCCCAACCCCACGGAAAGCCCAAATCCAAAAGCTTCCGGGAAATGGCGCAGTATAAACGTTATCCTGTCGCGGATCAACCACCCCTCTCTGGAAAAGTTGTAATCGAGGTATTCAAAAGCAATGAGAAGGGTCATCAGGAGACTGCTCACAAGGCCAAGGAAAGGAATCATATTCAGAAAAAGAGACCCCATCCCCAATCCGATCAGGAGGAACATCTTCTTAAACTCAGTCAGGAGCATTCGCTTCACAAAAGTGCAGAACGATTCAGCCCTCTTTTCTGTGGCGCGTCCGCACTCCACTGTTGCCACGCTTTCAGAGAGCATGTCACAAAAGGGAGAAGCGATCAGATTCCCGACAACCGTAAACGTGAGGACCATCGCCATCACAATCGACAAGACCAGGATGGCGGCAAGCGCGTAATAGAGAACGTAGCCGTACCACGTCTCGGGCTGTGAGAGAAACCATCCCATGATTTCGCTAAAGCGGGAGATGGAGAGATAGACAAGTCCCGTGTATATCAGCACGTTTATGAGGACAGGGATCAAGACATGTCTGAAAAGAGAAGGTCTTTTGGCTAAAACGCGAAAGGCTCGAAAATAGGCCAGAAACCCTTTTGAAAATCGACGAATCATCTTTCACCTCCTTCTTGAGCCTCTGCTTATCACGTTGATTCAGTAAACAAAATCCCGCCCATTTTATCCAATCCGTGCAGATCTGAAATCTCCTCTTCAAAATGAGGAACCGATCGGATCGGAAGAGATCTCCCTGTCAAATCCTCCAACTCTTCGAGACAGCGCGCGTCATAACGCACCATCCCCTGGTATTCCCGCCAAAACTCCAGGACCCCCTCAAACGCCGATTCCAATTCTGCGGGGACCCCCTCGTTCAGCGCCTCCACAAGCTCTTCGCCGCCTCCCAAAAGATGGACTCTGTTGACAATGATTCCGCCAAATGGCATTCCCCCCTCTTTCAGCGCGCGGTGGAACAATTTGAGCTCTCGCATGCTCTGCCTCTCTGGCGCGGTAACCACCACAAAAACAGAGTCTCTGCTCCTGAGTCGGTCGTAGACCCATTGAGCTCTCTCCTTAAATCCATCGTACATCTCCCTGAAGTGGAAGAAAAACTCCGACAGATCCTGAAGGAATTCAAATCCAGTCAGGCGTTCCAAAACGCGCAGTACCTTTCCGCTGGCCCCCGCAAGAAGCGAAAAGCCGACGCGTCCCAAAGCAAAATAAGGTTTAAAAAACCACTTGATCACCCCCTCATCCAGGAAACGAATCATTCGCTGTGGAGCTCCGAGAAAATCGAGCGCATGATGGGTTGGAGGGGTATCCAGTACAATCACATCAAACTTCTCACCCCTCGCCAGTTCACAAACTTCCTCAATCGCCATGTATTCTTGTGACCCGGCAAGAGAACTCGAGACGTGCTGATAAATTCTATTTTTTAGAATTTTTTCCCGAATTTCAGAAGATGGGGCATATCTCACAATCAGTTCGTCAAAAGTCGTCTTGGCATCGAGCATCATCGCCCAAAGCTCTCCCCGCATTCCCTCTAAAACAGAGGCTGTCACTTTTTGAGGGCGCGCAGATAAATGGGCCAGTCCCATGGCCTGGGCTAGTCTTTTTGCGGGATCGATGGTCACCACAATGCTCTTTTTTCCCTGGCGGGCCAGCGCAAGCGCAATCGCAGCAGAAATGGTCGTCTTGCCTACCCCGCCACTGCCGCAGACAATGATTAAGCTCTGCTGTTCGATGATCTCACTCAAGGTCTACTCTTCTCCTCCAGTGCTTAAACCTTCTATATACTCTGCAACCCGACGCGGAGAAGAGACCGGATCCTGATCGCGCATGAAGAAGGGGAGGGTCGAAAGAGTCATCCCCCCTTTTCGCCTCAACTGCTCCAGGTATTCAAGCTGACGCCCGCGCCAACTGCGCGCAAAGTCACAAACGGAAAAAAGAGCTTCGCTGACCTCTTTTCCCCGCTTTTTTTCCATAAAGCGGCGAAGGTCTGCGTATTCTTCTTCCGCTCTTATGCCCCGAATAAGAGGGAAGAGCTTATTGGCAATCAAAGCCGCCACCTTCATCTGCAAATCGTCGGTGGACACCTTCAACAGCTCAATCGTTTCCGTGACGGGAAGCTCTTCCAATAAAGTCACCAGCACCAGCGCTGTCTGATTGGAATCGGTGAGGAAAGCATCAATCTCCCGCGCCTTAGCTGCAATCGGCCCGACACGGGCAACCTGAGCCGCTGTCCTCGCGACTTTGAGCAGGCTCACTCCATGTCCCGTTGCTGGAGCATCAACAATGACCAGATCATATTTTGGCCCCCCCTTCCTGGAAACCAGGTTTGCCATGTAATGAATTTTCCCAACACACAAGAGCTCATCGAGACCCGGTGCGGCCTCTAAAAAGAACTGCATGACCCTGTTTTCAAAAAAGAGTTTATAGACCTGTTCAAATTTCACCTTTTCAACGACATACTCCCGAAGGGCTTCTTCTACAATCACATTGAGAATCCAGAGATTCGGCTCAATCGAACGAGGCTGATAGGAGAGATCCCGAAATCCAAAAATTTCCGCAAGAGAATCGTCTTCACGAAGAGAAACAAGCAATACTTTTTTGCCCAATCGTGCATTCAATAACCCGAATGCCGCGGCAACTGTGCTTTTTCCCACCCCCCCTTTCCCAGTGACAATCAGGAGGCGGTGATCAAATAGTGTCGCCGGCAGTCCGACTTTTAAATTCATTCGGTTCGTCTCCGTTTACCAAAGATGAGCTTATCTGCTCACCCACCCCGCGTCAAAAAGATTTCACATTTTGTAACCGCTGGCGATTGTGATACATTATTTTCAAATGAACAACATCAAACTTCTGACAGGAACATCGCATCCTCAGCTTGCCCGAAATATCGCCGAACTGCTCCGCATGGATCTCACCCCCGTGGAGTGGATTCGCTTCTCCAACGACAATCTCTTCTGCCGCATTGGTGAAAGCATTCGCGAAACAGACGTCTTCATTATCCAGACTTCCAGACCGCCCGTAAATGACATACTGATGGAGCTCTATCTCCTGATTGACGCAGCCAAATATGCGTCTGCAGGCCGTATCACAGCGGTACTCCCGTATTACCCTTACGTCCGCTCCGACAAGAAAGATCAGCCGCGCATTCCTGTCACTGCGAGGCTTATTGCTGATCAACTTGTCGCGGCTGGGGCTCATCATGTCGTGACAATGGATCTCCACAGCCCCCAGACACTCGGTTTCTTCCGGATTCCTGCGGATCATCTCTATGCGGCACCCGTGATCGTCGACTATTTCCGAAAACGCGCGTTAAAAAACTATGTGATTATTGCCCCCGACGCCGGGGGGGTAGCCCGCGCGCGATTCTACGCCCAAAGACTCAGTCTCCCCATGGCGATCATTGACAAAAGAAGAGATCCGAAATTGGGGCGGGAGGTGGAAATCACGTACATCATTGGCGACATCAAAGGAAAAGATGCGCTAATCATCGACGATGAAATTACGACAGGAAATACCGTCTTTCAGTCGGCGGAAGCCCTCCTCAAAGATGGAGCGGCATCAGTAAGCGCCTGCTGTATCCATGGTGTCCTTCAGGGAGACGCAATCAGCCGCTTCAAGAAATCAAAACTCAAGGAGCTCACCATCACAGACACCGTCCCGCACGACAAGAAAAACCTCCCCAAAAACCTCACAACTCTATCCATCGCTCCTCTCCTCGCAGAAGCGATCCGCCGGATTCACGAAGGGGAGTCATTAAGCGCGATGTTTATTTAAAAAAGGAAGAGTTTTAACCCTCTCGAAGCTCTTTTAAACTTATTGAAAATCTGAGCTGGCCCTTGAAACTTCTCAGATCTTCGTAAGCGCGACTCGAGGCAAGGATCTCTAATCCTTTTCTAATCGTTTCAGTAATCCCTGCTCGTGTAGACTTCTGCGCCTCTCTGAGCAGAGTTTTCGAAATTTGAATCGTAATTTTCTTGATTGCGCTCATAGCAATTCAAATTATACCAGTATGCATGCCATCATACAATAAGGTAGGCGGACCAAAATCCGCCACCTAATTATGACAACGTAGTTTTTTGGTGTTTTCTCCGTTGAGAGCTGCCTATTTATTAATCACACCACCGAAACGGGGAAACGATTTTTCATTTCAGTCAAAAATTCTTCCAATAAGGAGTCTCTTGCAAAGCTTTGGTGAAATCTTCCTTAAATTTTGACAAGTCTGGTTTTGTCTTAGGCCAAATCTCATCAGCCATTTTCAAGGCAAGTTCAAAATGACCTGTATAGCTCAAATCCATCATCAAATTTAAGAAATCATAAGGAAGGTCTGGACTATCTTCTTTCTCAAAAGCGGCGCGGATTCTTTCTTTAATTTTCTGCATTTGTTTTGCTGTCGGCGCAGGTTTTTTCATCAAATGGGTGGCAATCTCGTAATGATCTTTCTGAAATTTTAGAACGACTCGCGCTGGGGGCGAACCGGCAAAACTCGCAAATAAATAATCGATAGAGCCATCCCAAAATTCTATTTCTGGGAAACTATCATGATCCAAATCAACAAGGCGAACCGAGGAACTATGCGCTTCAACGGTTACAAGTTTTTTAAATTTTTTTCCTAATTCAAATACTTGCAGGAAGTGACAGCAGTGTGCACCGCCAGTCCAATTGGATACGATGAGGTTCGGAAGACCATTTCCTGTGATATCACGCCCTGAATGGGGATCTGTACCATTTAAAGTCTCATCAAAATTATTTCCAAAATAATAGTGATGATCGACCTCTGATTCTTCATAAATTTTATTCTTGCCCCGTTCGATAGTGATTTTTCCAATACCACTATCAAATCTCTGCGAAAGCAACACCGTATATGCGCCAAATTTCTTTGTTATAAACGTTCCATTAAGACTGGCGAAAACTGGAGTAATCCAAGCAAAAATTAAAAGAAATAGAACACTTCGATTCTTATTTTTCACATTTTTCCAACCTATCCAGATATCCATTGAATATTTTCTTCTGTTTTTTTGCTTCTGGATCATCTGGTTTACTTTTCAACTTCCCTTTATAATTCATAACAGCCTCTTCCCATGTGGCTTCTCTACCCAAAAACGAAGAAGCAAGTTTCTGTTTTTGGAACAGCCAACGAATTCCAGCACAAATATTTGTACTGGGATCATTTAACTCTGCTAATGTTGGCCAACGGGACACAGTCGCCATGCATGGTGTTTAGATAAAGGTTTTTTCTGAACTTTTTTGCGCGTCACACTTAACGATAAAATACTTTCTTAAATGACTCAAGAGTCTATGATGACCTTGATCCACCGACTCCTCGGACGCTCGGAGGCGTCTTTCAGCTGTACGCGCGAATTTTGCGCCCTAAGTCCTCGCTCGGTTCCGCACCACATGAGTGAAACTTTTTACTTTGTGTGGTGCTCCACGCGCCTCCCTCCCCAGGCGGCCTGCCGCCTGGGGACCCCATCTGATCTCGGGTAGGAGGAGCCCTCAACGGGCCCCGTCCTCCCACGGAACCGTGCTTACGGATCGCGTACACGGCTCTTCAGGTTAGCTTAATCCATCTATCCAGACCAAACCAA
>JACQJE010000078.1 GCA_016205125.1 Deltaproteobacteria bacterium
ATCAAATACAGCAATGGAACCATGGATCTTTCTCCCTCCCTTTTTAAGACGAAAAATGGAGATGATGCAAAGTTTCGCCAGGAAGGAGTGAAACTCCTCGATGCCGTGAGAAACTCCATGGACGCCCTCTCTTTTGATGAGGCGCTTCGCGCCATCTGGTCTTTTGTGCGAGCAAGCAATCGGTATCTCGACAGTACCTCTCCATGGAAGGTGGCAAAGGATCCTTCGCAAAATCAAAGATTGAAAGAAATTCTCACCCACTCTCTGGAAGCCCTGAGATTGATTGCTCTCTCAGTTGCGCCCGTCATGCCCCATTCTGCTCAAATCATATGGCAGAGACTTGGGATTGAGCGAAAACTCGGCTCCCTCACTTACAACGCGGAGTGGCAATGGGGCGACACAAGGGAGCCTTCGCGCAAAGTCATCAGTGGAGAGCCCCTTTTTCCCCGGATTGAAGAAGCCAGAGAATGATCGATACCCATGCCCATCTCGACTTTCCGGATTACGATGCTGACAGAGAAGAGGTCTTAAAACGCGCCAAAGAAGCGGGCGTGGAAAAGATGATCATCGTGAGCACCGAACCAGCCAGCCTGACAAAGACTCTTCATCTTGCAAAGCAGTATGATCCCCTTTACGCAACGGTCGGCATCCATCCCCATGACACAAAGGAGATGAACGAAGAGTTATTTCAACAGTTGCTCGATCTCGGGAGAGAAGAGAAGGTCGTAGCGGTCGGGGAAACAGGTCTCGATTTCTACTATGAGCATTCTCCCCGGGAAACACAGATGCACTGGTTTCGTCGCCAAATTGAGGCGGCAAGATCTCTAAAGGTTCCTCTCATCATTCATACGCGGCAGGCAAACGAGGAAACTCTGTCCATCCTGCGGGATATGAACGCAGATGAAATCGGCGGGGTCTTCCACTGCTTCACGAGCGATTGGGAGATGGCGCGTCAGGCCCTTGACCTCGGCTTTTATATTTCCTTTACAGGGATTGTGACTTTTAAGAAGGCGGACGATCTGCGCGAGGTTGTCAAAAAGGTCCCTCTTGAGAAAATGCTCCTTGAAACAGATTCCCCCTTTCTCACCCCTGAACCGCTTCGCGGCAAGCGGAATGAACCGGCGTTTATGATTCACACCGCTCAGCTAATCGCCTCTCTCAAGAACAGATCCATGGAAGAAATCGACAGGGTGACCACCGCAAATGCCGTCACTCTCTTTCGGCTTGCCTAGCCGACTTTGCGCATTTGCTGGGACTGCTGACCTCTCTCGACGTAGCCGGCGGTCAAAATATCCAACACGGTGTTGAATTTATTGGCGAGAGAATCGAGTTTGTCCTTCTTGCGGAAAATAATCCGACGCTGGAAATCCCCCTTTGCAATCGCTTCCAGGTCGTGCTCGAGACGAAAGATCGGTCCTGCCATGCGGTGAGAGACAATGACTCCCCACCAAAAGAGAGCCGCGATCAAAACAGGGAGCCCAAAGAGAAGAATCCAGCCAATTTGTTTCATGACCGGAATCAGATTCGCGTGAATATTTTCGGGAATCCCCATCTGATTTGCCATGAGGGTGAACATTAAATAGAGGAGACAAGCGGTAATCAGCAAAGTGGGAGCCACAATCGCAACAAAGAGAACCCGAAGATATCTCCCCTGCACGCTCTCCTTAATGAAATACTGTTTTCTTTTCCTATAGACTTTCGCTTCTGTTGGCATGACTGCCTCCTCCCGGATCTCTTCTTTTTTAAGGTTGCCAGACAAAATGATAAAGCGGTTTCCCTTCTCCTATCCCCGCTTCAGCTGGCATCCCGATTTTCATCTCTCTTAAAAATGCTTTTGCCTTCCCCTGGCTATTGTCGGTGTCCAACATGAACGCAATTGCCGCGATGTTCTTGTCCCATGTTGTCCGGCCAAAAAGGAGTTTAAAATCTTCCAATACATTCCTCTCTTCTTTACGCCACTGGCCAAAGCTCGATTTATTTTCGAGGACCAGGAGGCGAATGCTATCAGACCAGGGACTGCGCAGACGCGTCATCACACCTCGATGAACGTCCCACACATATTCCAGGCATTTGGCAAAGGCGATACTAAAGGCATCCGTAATAAAATAGATCCTAAAATAATCGTCCTGCTCTTTCCGCGAGAGTTCCAGCCCCTCCTCACCCTCTTCCTCTCTTCGCCCTCCCAGCCCCCCTCTTCTCGCCGCAACCTGCACAGAACCCTCATTTTTTTCTATTGCGCCAGAAGGAGCTTCCTTGCCCGGCAGTGCATCGACACGCCAAGTGAAGGAAGAGATGGGATATTGGTTGGGATCCCATGGCTTTTCAAATTTGAAGAAATAGCCCGATGCCGCATCTGCACTATCAAGCTCCATCGCAGAACTACCGTCCATAGAAGCAATAGCCACTTTCATAGGCTTGGTGTGAATTTTTTCTTCCCACCCCTTCTTGAGAACATCCTGGCTGTTAAAGAGAAAGGTCCTCAACGATTGGGCACCATCCACAGCACTGCGTCCAAAGAAGAGGCCGTGAAAAACGAGGAGTGCTGCGAGTAATTTTTTATCAATCACTTTCATGTAGGGCATCTCCAAATTAATGCTCTTCATTCATTAAAGAAGATCGGCAGGTCCATTTGAAAGCTTTAATAAATACGTGAATAGAAAGGGGGTGGCGGATGCGGGGGTGAGAGTCCCGGCAAAGTCCTGACAGGGTGGCATAGGGATCTCTCGCAAAGGGGCTATGGAGCCGCCCAGAAAGTTCGAAAATGATGGCTGGGCGGCGGAATGCAGCGCGGACTCGGGCGACAAAAGGTGGTCCATGAATCATGATCGTGTCCGCGCGTCCCTTGAGAGAGATCCCTATGCC